>CAIYNH010000425.1 GCA_903927495.1 uncultured beta proteobacterium | reverse complement strand
TGTGAATCGCAACTTCTGCGTTTTGGTTTTTAGGCACTTGTCCCCACTCCCCCCAACCCCCTCGCCCCGCCGGGCGAAGGGGAGCTTAACAGCCCCATGTGGCCGGTTAACTCTGGGCTGACTTCTTGAGGCACAACCGGCTGGGTAATACCTTCAGACGCCTTGCGGTGATTGGTTTGTTTTTGCGCCGAATCCGCTTTGCCCTCAATTGGACTTTGTATTTCGCTGCCCGCAACCGCCACAGGCGCAGTGATTTTGGGGTCGGATTCCCTATAACGTGGCACGTATGCGGCGCGTGCTGACTGAAGTGGCCCATAAGGCAGATTGGTGACTCAATCTTTGATTGCAATCTTGGCACCTGCCGAAGATTGCCAATCTCCACCCAGCGCCTTGATCAAAAATACCGTAGTCACCAGTTGCTGGCCCTGTAGTTGCACGCTTTGGCGCTCGCTGGCAAGGGCGGCTTGCTGGGCGGCGATGACCTCTGCGTAGGTTGATGCACCGCCGTCATAGCGTGCAGTTGTCATCTCCAGCACTTTGCGTGCCCCATTCAGTGCCATGCCAGCCTGCCGTGAGGCGCGCCCCAGCGCTGTCAGACCTGTGATCCCATCTTCAACCTCCTGCATAGCCACCAGCACCACACGCCGGTAATTTGCAACGCTTGCCGTGTAGCCAGAACGGGAAAACTCGAGGTTTGCCTGCATTTTTCCACCATCGAACAAGGTTTGAGCGGCAGAAAGACCGATCGACCACAGCATGCTCGGTGCATCAAACAGTGTTTTGAACTCGCGACTGTCAACACCTGCAACCGAGCCCAGGGTAATGCTGGGATAAAACGCTGCATTGGCAATACCGATTTGGGCATTTGCCACCGCCATGGCTCGCTCAGATGCTGCCACGTCCGGTCGGCGTTCAAGCAAATCCGAGGGCATGCCCACAGGCACGGCTGGTACTACTGACTCACTCTGTGTGGCAGGCAGTGCGAACTGCGGCGCAGGCACACCGACCAGGGTTGCCACTGCATGCTCAAACTGGCCGCGTTGGCGTTGCAATAATTCAACCTGCACAAGCGTTGAATCCAGAATAGTTTGCTGCTGTGCCAACTCCAGGCCAGTCGCTGCACCGAGTTCATGGCGAGCACGCATGAGCTCCAGCGAACGCTTTTGCAGGTTGATGCTGTGACCCAATACGCGGAGTTCTGCGTCGATCTCACGCAGGTTAAAGTAGTTTGTCGCCAGATCGGCTGTAAGCAACAACCGGGTGTTTTCGTAATCTGCAGAGGACTGCTCCAGTGTTGCCTTGGCACTGGCAATGGATTGTTGCACGCGGCCCGCCAGATCAAGCTCATAACTCACTGTCATCGCCACGCTCAGCTCATTTTGCACGGTAGAAAAGTTTGGGCTGCTGTAATTGGTCAACGGCCGATCTGCAGAAATTCGCTGGCGTGAAACGCGCTCTCCCAGGCCAACCAGTGGCAGGGCACTGGCAGCGGTACTGGTGAGAACAGAGCGCGCTTGCATGAGCCGCGCATTTGAAACCGCCAATGTGGCGTTGTTGGCAAGGGCGCGCGCTTCAAGCTCATCGAGTTCACGGTCCCCAAAGCGCTGCCACCACGAACCGCTGAAAGTCGCATCGTCAGGTTTTGCCACCCGCCATGGTGCTTGGACCGCCCAGCCCATCGGCAGATCCAAGGAAGGTCTGGTGTACTCAGGCCCGCTTGCACATCCGACCAAAAGTGCCAAGAAACAGGCGATCGCCATTCGTCGCTTCATCACGGGCGATCCTTCTCGGGCGACATAACCACCATCTGCCCATCGGCCAGCCCATCCGGCGGGTTCAGCACCAGACGATCGGACTCACTGATGCCATCCAGCACTTCAAAATCTGCACCGTAATTGCGCCCAACGCTGATTTTGTGCAAGGCGACCCTGCCCTGGGCATCTACAACTGCCACGTTGGTTCCATTGACTCGAAAGATCAGGGTATTGGTGGGTGCCACAAGAGACTTGCTCGCCTGCAGTGGCAAAGCAACCTGCACATACGCGCCGGGCAGCAAACTGCCGCTGTGATTGGGCAAGCTCACTTCTACTTGCATCGTGCGCGTAGCGGCATCGATGGAAGCAGCGGTCCTTGCCACCTGCCCGGCAAAGTGTTGGCCTGTGAGTTCACTCTGGGTAACCACAACCTGCTGACCCGTCTTGACCAATTGCGCATAGGCCTGCGGCACACTGATGACAACCCGAAGCGGATCGGTCTGAGCCAAGGTGAAGAGTTGTCTGGAACTGTCAATCAGATCCCCAACATCGACATTTCTGCGGGTAATCACACCCGAAAATGGGGCCACTACACGTTTGAAATCTTCCAACTGCCGCAAACGTTGAAAGTTGGCCTCGGCTGCAGCCAGGTTGGCTTGAGATTGAGCAACAGCGCTGCGCCTCTCCTCGATATCTTGCTGTGACACGACATCTTTTTTGCGCAGCCCTTCCCATCGCTCGGCAGTGCTTTTTGCCAGAGCAAGGTTGGAGGCTGCCTGATCGCGGGCCGCCATGGCTTGACTGAGTTGCTGATCAATTTCTGGGGCTTCGATCTCGGCCAGCAACTCTCCCTTGACGACAGTACTGCCAATGTCTTTGCTCCAGCGCTTGAGATAACCATTGGCACGTGCGGCTATCGGCGACTGAACGATGCCCTGCAATGTACCGGGGAAAGCCAGTGTCAGACCGGCGTTGCTACGCTTGGCCAATGTGGTCTTCACATATTGTTTCGCATTTTCGGCACTGGTGGCCGCCAGTGCCTGGGCATAGGCGAACCGGTTGACTACCGTATTACCTGCACCGAGTGCCAATATGAGCAACAGCACCATGCCTGCGATCTGGGTTCGACGCACGATCTGCCGTCGTTTCAGCAAATCGATCGGAGCCTCGTCCTTGCTAAATTCAATGGGATGCAGTCCCAGAGCCGAATGGCGTTGCTCGGTCATGTTTCAGATCTCCTGGGAATGCGCGGTTGCTAGTATCAATCCCTTGGCTGCCTGTCGACGCGCCAAGCGCTGGTGCACTTCGGCAAAGACGACCGGGACAAAGAATAGCGTTGACACGGTTGCGAAGATCAAGCCGCCAATAACAGCCCGTCCGAGCGGTGCATTTTGCTCGGCACCTTCACCCAAACCGAGTGCCATGGGGATCATCCCAATAACCATTGCCAAGGCCGTCATGAGCACCGGCCGGATGCGTGTTGCGCCAGCCTCCAGAGC
>CAIYNH010000424.1 GCA_903927495.1 uncultured beta proteobacterium | reverse complement strand
TCAGTCAGACCCACAGTCCAAACCAGTTTGCGGTAACCCTCGCCCCCCAGGTCTTGTTTGAGCACCGTGATTTTGTGATGTTCCAGATAGCCCAAAACCCAGTCGATATTGCTGGAACCCACATGATGGCGGGTAAATAGCTTGGGGAACATGTTGCCACCCCCATACACATAAGCCTGACAACTGCGAGGTGAAAAACCGATCGCAAAAAGACGGCGCGTCATCTCGGCCATGGCCACCGAACCATATGCCGTGTTGCTGTGATTGGCAGTATTGGGATGCCCCACATGCACGATATGGCTCATCACGCCAACAGTGCGGCGCGGGTCAGTCAGGATCACGCTGACGCAGGATCCCAGCAAGGTCTTGAGTTGGTCACCGGCGTAGCCCAACGCCACATCGCCGGGCATGAGTTCAAAGTTGGCCATCAGGTCCCCTTTCGAAAAGCGCCAGGCTGCACCGTTTGCAGGGGAGTTTTGCAGGCCACACGACCCTCCGCCGTACCCAAAAAAAACAGCCCACCGGGTTTCAACGTGGTCAGTACCCGATCCACCACCTCAATTTTCGTAGGAATATCAAAGTAAATCAGCACGTTGCGCAAGAAGATCACATCAAACGGTCCAATGCCATCAATCGGCTGGCACAAATTCAAACGACCAAACTGCACCCGCTGGCGGATTTTGTCCTGAATCAGGATTTGCCCCTCGGACTCGCCATCGCCGCGCAGGCAATAGCGGCGCAGTCGCTCAGGGCTAACCGCGCGCAAGCGATCCACCGGATAGACCGCCTCCTTGGCGCTGAGCAACACCCGGTGGCTGATATCGGTGGCCAAAATCGACCAATCCGGCCCGATGCGGCCCTGAGTCTGCATGTCGGTTAACAGCATGCCTGTGCTGTAGGCCTCGTCCCCAAAGCTTGATGCCGCACTCCAGATCGCCAAGGGCTCCTTGCTGCGCCGACTGGTGAGTTCTTGCTCCAACAGTTCGTAGTGCTTGGGTTCCCGAAAAAAATAGGTCTCGTTGGTGGTCAGCATATCCACCGCCATCTGAAACTCGGCAGCCTGCGACTCGTCCTCCAAAATATCAATGTATTCACCAAAACTCTCCAGCCCCATACGCTGGATGCGCGGGGCCAGACGCGACTGAATCAGCGACTTTTTAGAATCATTGAACGAAAGCCCAGCGGCCTCGTACATGATCTGGCTGATTTTTTTAAACTCGGAGTCGCTAAAGGTAATGGTGGCCACACTAGGCTTTCTTTAATAAGGGCGGAAGTTGCCACCGGCACGGCTTGGGGCACTAAGTTTTGGAGCGACAACTCGCGCCGGTGCAGAGCCGCGGCGCTCAGGCGCAGACACAGCATGCCGGTCGGTTACTTTGAGTACCCCGCCGCCCAAATTGAAGAACGCTACTGACTGCTGCAACTGTTCAGCCTGACCTGACAACTCTTCGCTGGTAGCGGCCAATTCTTCCGAAGCACTGGCATTTTGTTGCGTGGCTTTGCTGAGCTGCCCCATCGCACCACCAATTTGGGTCACAGATTCGCTTTGCTCACTCGATGCAGCGGCAATCTCTTGCACCAGTTCCGAGGTCTTTTGGATGCTTGGCACAATTTCATCTAGCAACTTGCCAGCACGCTCGGCGGTGGTGACGCTGTTGCCCGCCAGCTCGCCAATTTCCTTGGCAGCTTCCTGACTGCGCTCGGCGAGCTTGCGCACTTCGGCTGCAACCACGGCAAAGCCCTTGCCATGCTCACCTGCGCGCGCCGCTTCAATGGCTGCATTCAACGCCAACAGGTTGGTCTGGTACGCAATGTCATCCACGATACCGATCTTGGCTGCTATCTGTTTCATAGCCTTCACCGTTTGACTGACGGCGCTTCCACCATCAACAGCTTCTTTAGTGGTCTTGGTCGCCATGCCATCAGTGACCCTGGCGTTGTCACTATTTTGGGTGATGGAGGCCGACATCACGTCGATCTGGGAGGTGGTTTCTTCAACACTCGCGGCTTGTTCGCTGGCCGCTTGTGACAGGCTTTGTGCGGTAGCGCTGACCTGGTTGGCAGCGCCAGTCAGAGCATCTGCAGCACCACGCACTTCGTCAATGATGCCAGAGAGTTTGTCAAAACTGAGGTTGGCATCCGTTTTAACGCGGTCAAAGGCACCTTGCATGGTTCGGGTAATGCGCTGCGTCAAGTCACCACTGGCCAGACCTTCCAACATGCGCGCCATGTCCTCAAACACTTGCGCAAGCTTTTCGCTCGATGCATTGGCATCCTGCTTAAGTTGGTTAAAGGTACCGGAGTAATCACGCGTCACACGCTGACTCAAATCGCCTACCGCCAGCGCACCCAAAATCCGCCCAACATCGGCAAAAGCGATGACTGTGGTATCCAACAAGCTATTGAGTCCGGCGCTCAAGCTTTGAATTGGTCCCGACTTGCCGGAGAGGTCAACCCGGCGCGTCAAATCTCCATCCCGCGCAGCAGCAATGACCGCCAAAGACTCTTGCACGGCCGATTGCAGCATGGCGTTGGCTTGATGCTCGGCCGACACATCAGTGGCAATTTTGACAATTTTCAAAACTCGACCCATTTCATCCATCACCGGGCTGTACACCGCCTGCAGCCAAATCTCCTTGCCACCTTTGCCGATCCGTTTGAAGGTTTCCTTTTGCGCCTTGCCGGCGTTCAGGTCGGCCCAAAATTGCTGGTAAGCCGAGCTTGCCGCATAGGTTGCATCGACAAATTGACGATGATGCTTACCCACAACTTCTGCGCTGGCGTAACCCATGATCTGCAAAAAGTTGGCATTGGCCTTTTGGATGTGACCACTCAAGTCGAATTCGATCATGCCGTAGGAGGCATCAATCGCCGTCAAAATGCCGCGCGCATTTTGTCGTTCGGTCTCGGCCTCAGTGATGTCATAGCGCACACCCAGGTATTTCATGGGCTTGCCGTTATCGCCCAAAATCGGTGCCACAACAGCATCCACGTAATAAGGCACACCATCTTTGGCGCGGTTTTTGATAATTCCGCGAAACATATCACCGCGCCCAATGGTGGACCACATCTGCTTGAAGGTCTCCTTGGGCATGTCAGGGTGCCGCGTAGTGCTGTGTGGCTGCCCGAGCAACTCAGAACTGCTGTATTTGGAAACCTGGATGAACTTGTCATTGATGCTGATGATGTCGCCCTTTTTATCCGCCTCTGACACGATGCTGGTCAGGTTCATGATGTCTTTACGCACCTTGAGCTCACCTTCAAGCTCAGCTAGGCGTCGATTGATTTCAGCGCCGTTGAACAGGCGCTCCATCAGGGAATATTGATTTGGGTTCATGTGTTGTCCTCTCGAATAATTAATACTGACCGAATTTTTTGCATCCACCCATCGGGGGCATCCCCAGCGGTCAAAAAGCTCAAAGGGTGCTATCCCAGCACCTTGCGCAAAGTTGCTGCCAGCTCGCGCGGTGCAAATTTGGCGACGTAGCCATCAGCCCCCACCGTTTTAACGTGGTTTTCGTTGGTGGCACCGGTCAGCGACGAATGGATCACCACCGGAATACCCTTGAAGCGCACATCCTGTTTGATCAGTCGGGTCAGGGTAAATCCGTCCATTTCAGGCATTTCCAGGTCGGTCAGCACCACCGACACTTTGTCTCTTACGCGGGTTCCGTCTTTTTGAGACTGCTCGGCCAGCATCAGCAGGTGCTCCCACGCCTGCTTGCCGGTATGCGTCATGATGTAGGGTGCATTCATCGCCTGCAAACCCAATTCGATCACAGCCCTTGCCACATGAGAGTCATCTGCTACCAAAATTGAAGTACCTGGAGGAACAAGCAGCTCTGGCCCGACCACTTCCTTGGTAATTTCTTCCTTGGTTACGGGCATCACATCTCGCAACACTTGTTCGACATCAATCACTTGCGCCAGCCGGGTATCCGGGTTATTGCCATCGAGTCGGGCAATGCCAGTAATCACGGCACCAGCATGACTGCTCTCGGCGGGCAGCACCTGATCCCAGTCCAAACGGACGATTTCACGCACATCTTCTACGGCAAAAGCCTGCACGGTTCGGCCAAACTCGGTCACC
>CAIYNH010000423.1 GCA_903927495.1 uncultured beta proteobacterium | reverse complement strand
GCGGTTCCCAACACTTTAAATCCACATGAAAATTGCCATTCTTCCCGGTGACGGTATCGGTACTGAAATTGTCTCTGAGGCCGTCAAGGTGCTAAGGGCGCTTGATTTGAATTTCGAAATGGAGACTGCCCTGGTTGGTGGCGCAGCATATGAAGCCCATGGCCACCCACTGCCCGAGTCCACCCTGAAACTGGCCAAAGAAGCCGATGCGATCCTGTTTGGTGCGGTCGGGGACTGGAAATACGACACCTTGGATCGGCCGTTGCGGCCCGAGCAAGCCATTTTGGGCTTGCGCAAGAACCTGGGTCTGTTTGCCAATTTCCGCCCGGCAATTTGTTACCAGGAACTGGTCGGTGCCTCCAGCCTGAAACCGGAACTGATTTCCGGCTTGGACATTCTGATCATCCGCGAACTAACGGGCGACATTTACTTTGGTCAGCCCCGTGGCCGGCGTAACGCCACTGACGGGCACTTTCCTGGAGCTGAAGAAGCCTTTGACACCATGCGCTACAGCCGCCCCGAGATTGAGCGCATCGCCCATGTGGCATTTCAGGCGGCACGCAAGCGCAAAGCGGCTGGGTCCGAAGGGCGCGTCACCAGCGTCGACAAGGCCAATGTGCTCGAAACATTCCAGTTCTGGAAAGACGTGGTCACTGAGGTCGGTCTGCAGTACCCGGACATCGCACTGGATCATATGTACGTCGATAACGCCGCCATGCAACTGGTGCGCGCACCCAAGAAGTTTGATGTGGTGGTCACCGGCAATATGTTTGGCGATATTTTGAGTGACGAGGCTTCCATGCTCACAGGCTCCATCGGCATGCTGCCTTCTGCCTCAATGAACGCCAATAGCCAGGGCCTGTTTGAACCCAGCCACGGCAGCGCCCCAGACATTGCCGGCAAGGGCATTGCCAACCCGCTCGCCACCATCCTGAGTGCAGCCATGATGCTGCGCTTTAGCCTGAATCAGGAAGCCGCAGCGCAACGCATCGAAGCGGCCGTCAAACAGGTGCTGGCGCAGGGTCTGCGAACCTCTGACATCTACAGCACAGGCAGCACCCGTGTCAGCACTCTGGAAATGGGTAACGCAGTGGTCCAGGCCCTGTAAAACCCGCACGTGGCAAGATCAAAGTGCAAAAATTCGTAGCATTCCAGTAAATACGCTTAACTTTTAGGGCAAAGTACTGCCCTGCTGGGTAGTCGCAACAAATCTCAATTCGCATTCAAAGGAAAAACAATGAAAGTAGGTAACTTGGTCGGTTTGGTCGGATGGCGTGGCATGGTGGGCTCGGTATTGATTGACCGGATGCAGTCCGAAGGTGATTTTGATTTGATCGAACCCGTGTTTTTTTCTACCTCCAACGCGGGCGGTGCGGCACCGGCACTGGCAAAAAACGAGACCAAGCTCAAAGATGCTTTTGACATTGAGGCATTAAAAAAGTGCGACATCATCATCAGCGCTCAAGGAGGCGACTACACCACTGAAGTTTTTCCAAAATTGCGGGCTGCGGGCTGGACGGGGCACTGGATCGACGCAGCCTCCACCCTGCGTATGAAAGACGATGCCATCATCATTCTGGACCCGGTCAACCTACCGGTAATACAGACGGCTTTGAGCAAAGGTGGCAACAACTGGATTGGTGGCAACTGCACGGTGAGTTGCATGCTGATGGGCGTAGGGGCACTTTACAAAGCCGGGCTAGTCGAGTGGATGAGCACCCAAACCTATCAAGCTGCCAGTGGTGGTGGAGCCCAGCACATGCGCGAGTTGCTGACTCAGTTTGGCACGCTCAACGCCGAGGTGAAATCCTTGCTGGACGATCCCAAATCGGCAATTCTAGAAATTGACCGCAAGGTCATCGCCAAGCAACGTTCCCTGACTGCTGCCGAGACCAGCAATTTTGGTGTGCCGCTAGGTGGCTCACTCATTCCCTGGATTGACAAAGACCTCGGGGTTGGCAAGCAATCTGATGAAGCTGGCTGGGGCATGTCCCGCGAAGAATGGAAAGGCATGGCCGAGACCAACAAAATCCTGGGTCAGGGCGCAGCCTTTGGCAGTGCCGAGACCCCGGTTGATGGCTTTTGCGTGCGCGTGGGTGCCATGCGCTGTCACAGCCAGGCCCTGACCTTTAAACTCAAGAAAAATATACCGTCTGCAGACATTGAAGCCCTGCTCGCCGCTGATAACGCCTGGGTCAAAGTGGTGCCTAACACCCGCGAGGCCACCATCAAAGACCTGACCCCAGTCGCCGTTACCGGCACTTTGACGATTCCGGTGGGACGCATCCGCAAGCTTGCCATGGGGCCAGAGTATGTGGGCGCTTTCACCATTGGTGACCAACTGCTGTGGGGTGCAGCCGAGCCGCTGCGGCGCATGCTGCGAATTTTGCTGTCTGCATAATTCACTGATATCAAGATGGACCGCCAGCCCAGCCCAAAGTCAAGCGGCGGCTGGCCGTTGTCGTTGCACCACATAGAATTGCCACTTGGCGAGCATGCCGAGCAGGCGGCAGGTGCACACGCCGTCTTAACTTGTCAGATCAGGGCAATAATGCTAAGGTGCTTGCCTGTACTTTCGCTGGCTGAAAACCGGAGTCCACAAATTGATTGCTAAGTCACATCGATGGCAAGTTGCCGCCATAACGGTGGTTTCACTTTTGGGTTTATGGGGAACCAACGCCCTAGCTTTGTCCTTAGGAAAACTCACTGTCTTATCGGCTTTGGGTGAGCCACTGAAAGCTGATATTGACATCCCTGACATCAATGCTGAAGAATCTGCCTCGCTAAGAATTCTGATCGCCTTGCCTGAGGCCTTCAAGGCTGCAGGGCTGGAATACAACCCGGCCATGGCTGGCATGCAAAGCATTTTTCTAAGACGTGCCGATGGTCGCGCTTACGTACGTCTGACCAGCGACCGCCCGATCGACGACCCGTTTGTTGACATGATTCTTGAGGCCAGTTGGAACTCTGGACGCATCGTGCGTGACTACACGATGCTGTTTGATCCGCCTCATCTGCGTACAGCCAGCACGCCCTTGCCCACCTCAGCCCAATTGCCAGCGCCCGCGCGCGTGCAGCCTGCAGCCCCGACAGCCGCAAAACCTGAAGCGCCCACGCCAAGTGCAGCAGCTCCGGTGACGGTCAATCGCCCCACCCCTGAGCCCAACAAAACCACTCCAGCTGCAGCAGCCAAATTGATTCCAGCTGCCAGCCCAAAAGAGAGTCAGCAAGTCACCGTCAAGCCCGGTGAAACCGCAAGCAAAATTGCTGCTGCCATCAAACCAGCCAATATTTCCCTGGACCAAATGCTGGTTGCCATGATGCGCGCCAATCCGGAAGCATTCATTCGGGATAACGTCAACCGCATCAAGGCCGGAGCGGTTCTCAGCTTGCCCACAGAAGAGCAAGCCAATGCCACGACACCTGCGCAAGCCAGCCAGATCATCATCGCGCAAAGTCAGGATTTCAACGATTTCCGCAGAAGACTTGCTGAAGGTGCACCCACCGCTCAAGTTGCGCCGGCAAACCGAAACATCAGCGGTCAGGTGCAAGCCACCGTGCAAGACAAAAAACCTGTCGTGGTGACCCCTGACAAACTCACACTGACCAAAGGTGTTGTCCAAGGCAAGTCCAATGAGGAACAACTCGCCCAGGCACGCAGCGCCCAGGAAGCGGCCAGCCGCAGCGCTGAAATTGCCAAGAATATTGCTGATCTGAATAAATTGGCAAGCGCCTCCAGCGCGCCAACAGGGCTGCCCAAAGCCAGCCCGGTCAGTGCTACGGCAAGCGTCTTGCCGGCAGTGCCGGTCAACCTCCCGGCCTCCGCGCCTGCTGTCGCACAAGCACCAGTATCCGCCGCCAGTCCGGCAGCACCGGTAATAGCCGCCTCAGAGCCCAGCAAACCGGCATCGGCTGCCGTCAAGCCAGCTTCCGCCGTGGTCGAGCCAGCACCGGAGCCCGGTTTTATTGACGATTTGATTGATAACCCCTTGCTTCCTGCCGGAGCCGTTGGTTTGGTAGCCCTGATGCTCGGTCTGGGTGTTTACAAAAGCAGACAGCGCAAGAAAGCACAGTCGGTTGACAGCTCCTTCCTTGAGAGCCGATCTTCACCCGAATCCTTCTTTGGCAACAGTGGTGGGCAAAGTATCAACACCAATGAAAACCTGGCAACCGGATCATCCATGGTGTATTCACCGAGCCAACTTGATGCCGTTGATGATGTTGACCCGGTCGCAGAGGCAGATGTTTACCTGGCTTACGGGCGCGACATCCAAGCCGAAGAGATTTTGAAAGACGCGCTTCGCACTCAGCCTAATCGCCTCAGCATTCATCAAAAACTGCTCGAAATCTACGCCAAACGGCACGATGTCAAGGCCTTCGAGGCTTACGCCACCCTGGCCTTCAACTTGACCAATGGCAGCGGCGCACCATGGGAAAAAATCTGCGAATCCGGGCTTGAACTTGACCCTGACAATGCGCTGTACAGCCCGGGAGGTCATCCTGCCGAAGGCTCCGCTGCACCTGCCAAAGCACTGCAAGCTGGCGCTCAATCCACGCCCGAGGCTGGGGCTGCAGTTCAAGCCAGAGCAGCCCCAACCGAGGGCGGCATTGATCTTGATCTTGATCTCGATTTTTCGTTAGATGAGGCACCAGAACCCACACAACAGTTCCAGCTAAGCCAGCCGGGGCTGAATCGGGACAGCCAATCCGAACCCTTGCCAGCACTGGGCCTGGATTTCAGCGCTGCTGCCGAAAGTCCAGAACCCATACCTTCAGCGTTCGCAGCACCGATGGTTGATACGCTTGATTTTTCGTTGCCGGATATTGATCTGTCAGCCGGCACACAGTCCGCCGGAGCTGATCCGCTCAAGGAAAAACCGAATTTTGACCGAGCCATGTCAATTTCCCCGGTAGCAAGCAAAGCAACGCCCCCGCCTGCTGCGGCGATTGATGCCGGCATGCTTGAATTTGACCTGGGTTCGCTGTCGCTTGATTTGGAAGAAGACCCGGTTACCGAGTCGGGTGCTTTGGCGATTCCGGCTGAAAACCCACTTGAAACCAAGTTGGCGCTGGCTGAAGAGTTCCAGGCCATCGGTGATGACGATGGTGCCCGTGCCCTGATTGAAGAGGTGATCGCAGAAGCCGCCGGCGACATAAGAGCCAAAGCCCAGCGCGCACTCAGTCGCCTTTGAGCCGGCCTGGCGTGACACCGTGAGGTTGGCACTGGGCATCAGCTACAACGGGCTAGCGTACCAAGGCTGGCAAAGCCAGTCGTCCGGACAAACTGTACAAGACAAGCTCGAGCAAGCACTGGGCAAATTTACCCGGCACAAAGTTTCTACCCTGTGCGCCGGACGCACCGATGCGGGTGTGCATGCCCTGATGCAAGTGATCCATTTCGATACACCGCTGGAGCGGCCACAATCATCCTGGGTGCGTGGCCCCAATGCCTATCTGCCACACGACATTGCCGTGCAATGGGCGCAGTTTGTGCCCCATGAATTTCATTGCCGCGCCTGTGCCCTGTCGCGCCGTTACGCCTACATCTTGCTGGAGTCCCCGGTCCGCCCCAGTGTCGATAGCGGGCGGGTGGGCTGGGCCTATCGGCCACTGAATTTCGATTTGATGCAGCAAGCCGCCCAACACCTGCTTGGAGAGCACGATTTCACCTCATTTCGCGCCAGCGCTTGTCAGGCTTTGTCACCGGTCAAAACCTTGCTGGGGATCAGCATCACACGCCGTGGTGCCTACTGGCGCTTTGAATTTGAAGCCAACGCCTTTTTGCACCACATGATTCGCAACATCATGGGCTGCCTGATCGCTGTCGGCGAACAGCGTCAAGCACCGCTGTGGCTTAAAGAAGTGCTGGCAGCGCGTGACCGGGATGCTGCCGCCCCCACCTTTTCACCGCATGGGTTGTACTTTTTGGGCCCGCGTTATGAAGCACGCTGGGGTATGCCAGAGCAAACACCACTTTTGGACGGATTACCATGAGCACCCGAACCCGGATCAAAATTTGCGGTTTGACCCGCGAAGCGGATGTCGATGCGGCAGTAACCGCAGGTGCCGATGCCATTGGTTTTGTCCTTTACAACAAAAGCCCTCGGTATGTCAGCGTGACGCGAGCCGCCGCACTGGCCCGGCGCTTGCCGCCATTTGTCACTCCGGTGCTCTTGTTTGTCAACGAAGATACTTCAAAAATAATAGCTGCTTGTGCAAGCGTGACAGGCTCTATAGCCCAATTTCATGGTGATGAAACGCCTGAGCAATGCTGGCTCGCCAGTGACCAAGGCAAGCGCCCCTACCTGCGAGCGGCGCGTATTCCCATGGGGGTAGCAGGTCATCGCTTTGATCTTTTAAAATTCGCCCAAGATTATTCACAAGCCCAAGCCATTTTGCTCGACGCACAAGTCGACGGGTACGGTGGTGGCGGG
>CAIYNH010000422.1 GCA_903927495.1 uncultured beta proteobacterium | reverse complement strand
CAGCATCGATGCCGGCAGCAGTTGGACTGACGGCAGTGGCAGCAGCTTTAATTTGGCGGGTGAAGATGGCGACAAAACGGTCCAGGTCAGACAGACCAATGTGGCCGGCAATGTCGGCAGTGTCGCCAGTCTGAGCTACACCCTGGATACCAACGCTTTGATACCCACACTGAGTTTGGCCATTGACAGCGGCAACGCCAGTGACAACCTCACCAACAACAGCCTGATCAACGTCAACGGTCTGGAATCCGGAGCCACATGGGAGTACAGCGCCGACGGCGGCAGCAGTTGGACTGACGGTAGTGGCAGCAGCTTTAATTTGGCGGGTGAAGATGGCGACAAAACGGTCGAAGTCAGACAGACCGATGTGGCAGGCAATGTCGGTAGTTTCGCCAGTCTGAGCTTCACCCTGGATACCACTGCACCTGCGACAATCAACCTGAGTTTGGCCTCGGATAGCGGCAACGCAAGTGACAACCTCACCAACAACGGCCAAATCAACGTTAGCGGCCTGGAATCCGGGGCCACATGGCAGTACAGCAGAGACGGCGGTAGCAGTTGGACTGACGGTAGTGGCAGCAGCTTTAATCTGGCGGGTGAAGATGGCTTTAAAGCTGTCGAAGTCAGACAGACCGATGTGGCCGGCAATGTCTGCAGTATCGCCAGCCTGAGTTACACTCTGGATACCACAGCCGCCTTACCTGGCCTGAGTTTGGCCAGTGATACCGGCAGCAGTACTGATAACCTCACCAGTAATGGTTTGATCAACGTCAGCGGTCTGGAATCGGGTGCTACGTGGGAGTACAGCAGCAACGGCGGCAGCAGTTGGACTGCCGGAAGTGGCAGCAGCTTTAATCTGGCGGGTGCAGATGGCGACAAAACGGTCGAAGTCAGACAGACCGATAGGGCCGGCAATGTCGGCAGTGTTGGCAGCCTGAGTTACATTCTGGATACCACAGCCGCCGAACCCGGCCTGAGTTTGGCCAGTGACAGCGGCAACGCAAGCGATAACCTCACCAACAACGGCCTGATCAACGTCAACGGTCTGGAATCCGGTGCCACATGGGAGTACAGCACCGATGCCGGCAGCAGTTGGACTGACGGCAGTGGCAGCAGCTTTAATCTGGCGGGTGCAGATGGCGACAAAACGGTCCAAGTCAGACAGACCGATGTGGCCGGCAATGTCGGCAGTGTCGCCAGTCTGAGCTACACCCTGGATACCACTGCACCTGCGACAATCAACCTGAGTTTGGCCGCGGATAGCGGCAACGCCAGTGACCACCTCACCAACAACGGCCAAATCAACGTCAGCGGCCTGGAATCCGGGGCCACATGGCAGTACAGCATCGATGCCGGCAGCAGTTGGACTGACGGCAGTGGCAGCAGCTTTAACCTGGCGGGTGAAGATGGTTCAACAACCGTCCAAGTCAGACAGACCGATGCGGCCGGCAATGTCTGCAGTATCGCCAGCCTGAGTTACACTCTGGATACCACAGCCGCCTTACCTGGCCTGAGTTTGGTCAGTGATACCGGCAGCAGCACTGATAACCTCACCAGTAATGGTTTGATCAACGTCAACGGTCTGGAATCCGGAGCCACATGGGAGTACAGCACCGATGCCGACAGCAGTTGGACTGACGGCAGTGGCAGCAGCTTTAATCTGGCGGGTGCAGATGGCGACAAAACGGTCCAAGTCAGGCAGACTGATCTGGCCGGCAATGTCGGCAGTATCGCCAGTCTGAGTTACACCCTGGATACCACAGCCGCTGCACCCGGCCTGAGTTTGGCCACGGACAGCGGCAACGCCAGTGATAACCTCACCAACAACGGTCTAATCAACGTCAGCGGCCTGGAATCGGGTGCCACATGGCAGTACAGCGCCGACAGTGGCAGCAGTTGGATTGACGGCAGTGGCAGCAGCTTTAATCTGGCGGGTGCAGATGGCGACAAAACGGTCCAAGTCAGACAGACTGATGCGGCCGGCAATGTCGGCAGTATCGCCAGCCTGAGTTACACCCTGGATCAAACCGCACCTGCTTCACTTGGCCTGAGTTTGGCCACTGATAGCGGCAGCAGCACTGATAACCTCACCAACAACAGCCTGATCAACGTCAGCGGCCTGGAATCGGGTGCCACATGGCAGTACAGCGCCGACAGTGGCAGCAGTTGGACTGACGGTGACAGTAGCAACAGCTTTAACCTGGCCGGTGAAGATGGTTCAAAAGCCGTCGAAGTCAGACAAACGGATGTGGCCGGCAATACGAGTGATGTTTCTACGTTGAGTTACACCCTGGATACTATTAAACCCACACTCACCATTACTAGCGATACCTCAGGCACAGCATCGGCTAACGTGTTAGAAACCTTTACCTTCAGTGAGGCGGTGACCGATTTTACTGCCGATGACGTTAGTCTTTCGGGCGGCACTAAAGGCGCTTTTACTACGGTGGATAGCCGTCATTACACGCTGCTTGTTACGCCACCCATCGGCAGTGGCAGTTACACCGTCGATGTGGCTGCCAATGCTGCCACAGACCTGGCCGGAAACGCCAGTACGGCTGCGGCACAGAACACACAAGCCTACAATAACAATACTGTGGTGGCTGTAGTACCCGGCCAAGCGGTAATTTCCTTAGGTGCTGGTATGGGCGATCTTATCAAACCGGTAGAGGTTTTAGGAAGCTATTACTATTACTGGGATATGTCTGGCGATGGTACCAGTGCAAACACGGGCTCACAGAACGGGGGAGTGGATTTCACTTCTATGACTTATCTTATCTCGCTATTTGACCATGCCATTGGTGATGCTGCAGGCGCCACCGGCACCGGAGTCGTCAATGCTACCTACCATTACGCTTGGATCAATGGCGTGCATTTATCACTGCCGACACTGGGTGAGTTGGGCGGAGCGACCACTACAGGCTATATGCCCGGCACCTCGGCAACTATCAACTCGACGTCCAATTCAACTTACAGTGATCTACTGTCCATTTGGGATAGTCAAAACGGGACTGGTACTGGTACTATTAGTGATGGTACACCATCGGGTTGGTGCTATGATAACTGGTACTGGTCTGCTACGCCTACGCTTTCGGGGCACGCCGACGTTATTTTTTACGCTGGTTTTGTCGATAGCGCCAATAACACCAGCAGCGTTAATGTGGCGTTGCAGGTGTTGACCCCAGTGCTCAGTATCGCCATTGATCATGCCACCGGCGTGCAAAACAGCACGCTTAATGCAGGGGACGTAGTTACGGTGAACGTGGGCTTTAACGACCCCGTCATAGTCACAGGTACGCCACAATTGGCGCTTAATATAGGCGGCACCACGGTGCAAGCGACTTACGCCAGTGGCAGCGGTACCAACAGTTGTAGCTTTACCTACACGATTTTGGCAGGGCAAACCGACAGTAACGGCATCAGCTTTGACGCCAACGCCTTAAGCCTTAATAGTGGCAGCATTAAAGATGCGGCTGGCAACAACGTCACGATAACTAGCACGGCCGTTTCAGATAATGCCGGCTATTTAGTCGACACCACCGCGCCCACACTCAGTAGCATCGTCATCGGCAGTGCCACTGGCGTGCAAAACAGCACACTTAATGCTGGGGACGTGGTAACGGTGAACGTGGGCTTTAACGACTCCGTCATAGTCACAGGTACGCCACAGTTGGCGCTTAATATAGGCGGCATCACGGTGCAAGCGACTTACGCCAGTGGCAGCGGTACCAACAGTTGTAGCTTCACCTACACGATTTTGGCAGGGCAAACCGACAGCAACGGCATCAGCTTTGACGCCAACGCCTTAAGCCTTAATAGCGGCACCATTACGGATGCGGCTGGCAACAACGTTACGATAACGAGCGCGGCCGTTACCGATAATGCCGGCTATTTAGTCGATACCACCGCCCCCACAGTCACCATTACTAGCGATACCTCAGGCACAGCAACGGGTAATGTCTTAGAAACCTTTACCTTCAGTGAGGCGGTGACTGGTTTTACTGTCGATGATGTCAGCCTTTCGGTCGGCACTAAAGGCGCTTTTACTATGGTGGATAGCCGTCATTACACGCTAGTCGTTACGCCACCCACCTGGAATGGCAGTTACACTGTCAATGTGGCGGCTAATGCTGCCACAGATTTGGCCGGCAACGCCAGTATGGTCGCGGCACAGGTCACACAAGCCTACAATATTGTGCCGGCGTCAATTTCCTTAGGTAGCGGTATGGGCAGTCTCATCGCACCGGTAGAGGTTTTAGGTAACGATTATTATTACTGGGATAGATCGGGTAATGGTACCAGTGCAGACACGGGCACCCAGAACGCCGGCAAAGATTACACGACGATGACGGCGCTGATCTCACTCTTTGCTCATGGTATTAACGACGCTGCAAACGCTACTGCGGGTACTGTTATCGACGCGACTCATCATTACGCTTGGATTAATGGCGTGCATTTATCCCTGCCGACATTGGGTGAACCTGGCGGAGCGAACACGACAGGCTATCAAGCCGGTACCTCGGCAACCACCGCTTCGATGACCAATTCAACTTACAGTGACCTACTGGCGATTTGGGATAGTCAGAATGGCACGACGACTGATAAGTCTGTTTTATTTGGTTCTTCTGTTAATGGCACACCCACGGCTTGGAAAGCGGGCAGTTACTGGACTGCTACACCTTCGTTTTGGGGGCACGCAGGCTTAGCTCTGGATACCGGTGGCGTCAGTGATAACGGTAATGGTGGCAACGGTTATGTCGCCCTGCAGGTAGTAACCCCAGTGCTCGGCAGCATCGCCATCTCCAGTGCCGCCGGCATACAAAACAATACCCTTAACGCAGGGGACGTGGTTACGCTGAGCGTGGGCTTTAATGAAGCCGTTACAGTCACAGGTACACCACAGTTGGCGCTCAACATAGGCGGCAGCACGGTGCAAGCGACTTACGCCAGCGGCAGTGGTACTAACAGTTGTAGTTTCACCTACACGATTTTAGCCGGGCAAACAGATGTTAATGGCATTAGCCTTAATGCCAACGCCTTAAGCCTTAATAGTGGCAGCATTAAAGATGCGGCTGGCAACAATGCGCTGCTGACGAGTGAGGCTTTGGCAGATAACGCCAGCTATTTAGTCGACGCTACTGCACCTACCGCCAGCGTTACCACCGCTAGGCTAGCCAATACCGCCAACGCCAGCGTACAAAGCACTGAAGTAGGCACCGCTTACTTGGTCAATACTACGCTCAGCGTCACCAACGTGGCCAGCATCACCGGCGCTGCAGGCAGCAGTTGGAACACGGTGAGCATCAGCAGCGCGAACACCGCCACCAACCTACCCCTAAGCGGTTTAGTAGACGGCATCTACACCTTGTACAGCGTCGATGCCGCAGGCAATTTATCGGCGGCCTCTAGTAATAGCGTCACCGTGGACAGCACCGCCCCCACAGCAGCAATTTTTAGTCTTTATGCTGACACAGGTGAAAGTACTAGCGATTATATAACCTCCAACGGCTTAATGAATGTCAGCTTGGCGAGTGATGTGGATCATTGGCAATATAGCATTAACAGTGGTGGTACTTGGAATACCGGAACAGGCACTAGCTTTACGCTGGCAGCGGGTAGCTATGCAACGAATGCCATCCAAGTAAAAAGTTTTGATGTAGTAGGCAATAGTCGTACTGGCTTGTATACCCATACTGTTATTGTGGATAACACGACCCCCATTCTAACGAGTGCTACGATTAATGGTACTAGTTTAGTATTAAGATACGATGATGCCTTGGCAACGACAGCACCCGCACTGGGGGATTTTTCTGTTTCAGGTGGCCATGTTGTAACAGCGGTGGCTGTATCTGGCACTACCGTGACCTTAACCTTAGATAGCGCAGTGTTGAGTAGTGAGACGCTTACGGTCGGTTATACGGCCGGTAGCGACAGTCATCCGATTAGTAATGTCAGCGGTACTGCGGCGGAAAACTTAACGGCTCACTCGGTATCTTCATCCATATATTACACGTTGACTAGTGTAACCGATCTGACTCTTATCGCCACAGCCAACACGGCACTTGCATCGGGCAACGCCATCTTGACGATTGATATAGGCGATGGGACTCCTTACACAACATTAAGCAATTTAACGCTCAATTTGTCTGGATTTACCGGTAACGATATACTTAGATTTGAAAAACATAATGGTAGTATTATTTCAACTGAGATTAAAAACACGGGCCAGATCCAATCTGGCTGGGGAAAGACGTGGGGTTTTCAAAGCTCGATCCAAAATACTATACGTATACTAAATATTCATGAGGTATTAGCTAGAACCAAATCATCCAAATATGACAGTAGTGTCACAGTCGGATCCCGTGTATACAAAACTAATAGTCTTCATATAACCATCGGTGATTCGAACGCTACGCATTTAACCACACAGAATGTATTGTTTATCTGACACAAGCGTGACGGGGTTTGCAACGAAGCGGGACGGGGTTTGCAACCCCGTTCTTAACGTTTAACGTTTCGAAAGTTATTGAGCTAGCCAAACGTTTCGGCCGGGGTTGCAAACCCCGACCGGCATAAGTTACAAACCCCGACCGGCAGATTCGATTCAGTCTTTGTTTTTCTTTCTTTTCTTTATTGGGTTATGTTTTGGAATAGTGTTGCTTTACTCAAGACAAGTGGGATATAGTTTGTGTATATACCAAGCTGGAGTAAAAAAATGTCAATCAGTACAGTTTTTATTAATAACCGTAGTCAAGCCGTTCGAATTCCTGTTGAAATGCGTTTTCCCGATACAGTAAAAAAGGTGAATGTTAGAAGTGTGGGCTTGGAGCGGATTATTGCTCCCGCCGAACAAGCTTGGGATAGTTTCTTTTTAGGCAAGCAATCTATTAGTGAAGACTTTATGACTGAACGTGGTAGTCAGCAACAAAATGACCGCGATAGTTTTTAAGTGGATATTTTCTTATGTTGAAATATTTACTTGATACTAATATTGTTATCTATGTGATTAAACAGCGTCCCATTGAAGTTTTGACAATGTTTAATAAGCAGCAGGGTCGTATGGCTATATCGGCTATTACATTGGCTGAGTTGGTGCATGGAGCAGAAAAAAGTCAGTTTCCAGTCCGTAATTTAGAGGTAGTCGAAGATTTTTGTAGCCGATTAATCACTTTACCTTATGGCGATAATGCAGCCTATCATTATGGTAGTATTCGAGCTGTTTTAGAGCGATCGGGTAATTCGATTGGCGTTAATGATTTGCATATTGCTGCGCAAGCTCGCTGCCAAGGACTTATATTAGTCAGTAATAATCTTCGTGAATTTGAACGTGTCCCAGGTTTGTTGATGGAAAATTGGTTAGAGTCATAAGACAAATATTCTGAGCCAGTGCTGGCTGTACTTCCAAGTGCCAAGCGGGACGGGGTTGCAAAGCTATTGAAGCATCCAAACGTTTCGGTCGGGGTTGCAAACCCCGACCGGCATAAGGATTATAACCAACAAGTGGGACGGGGTTTATAACACCCAAGCGGGACGGGGTTTGCAACCCCGTTCTTAACGTTTAAGGTTTCGAAAGTCATTGAAGCATCTAAACGTTTCGGTCGGGGTTATAAACCCCGACCGGCATAGAGAGGCTCACATGAAAAATTTTACCGTGATTTAAAAAAATCTATATAAAATGCCTCAGCAACCTTCTTTAAGAATTGCATTGGCAATGCTGCCTAATGACTCTTTGTGTCTGCCGTTTAACTGTGTGATTATTGATCAGAGATTCTTTACTATGATGCCTATTTTAAGCTTGGACGCTATTCGTCAATTGCAGCAAAAAGGGTTGTTGCCAGAAGCTTTGCAAGCGTGTGAGTTGGCGATTAATACCGCCCCCGAACGGTTGGATTTGCAAGCTTTATTCGGTACCTTGTTGGTGCAAAACAAGCAGGGTGAACGGGCAAGAGAGCTATTGCTGCAACTGGAAGCCGAGCACGTTTTACCCTTGCTGGATGCCGCAGTACTCACGGATATTGCCGGTATTTATATCTTGTTGGATGAGCCGGCTAAGGCCATGCCTTATCTGGAAGCAGCCTTGGCTTTGCAGGCCGATTATTGGTTGGCGGTTATTCGCCGAGGTTTGGTGTTGTTACAGTGCGGTTATGCGCCGGCGGCGCTGGATGATTTAACTCAGGGCTTGGCGCATTCACCGGTGGAACGGCATGTGCCGTTGTTGGTTAATTTGGCGCGGTGTTATCTGGCGCTGGGTGATGCAGAACAGGCTTTGTCGTATGTAGAGCAAGCCCAGGAGTTGGGTGCAGAAGGCTTGGAACAGTGGCTATTGGCGGCGGTAGACAGTTATATTGCGCTGGATCGCTGGGAGGAGGCAGAGCAGGCGATACAGCAAGGCTTGGCCGCCGGTGTAGCGCAAAGTAAAGCGCTGATGTTATGGTCGTTGGTATTGGCGGCACAAGATAAACATGAAGAGGCCGAGCATCAGATTCGTAAAGCCTTGCGCGATGATGCTGATAATGTGGAGCTGCTGACGCATTTGGCAGATTTGGCGAATGTGCGGGGACATTACGGTGAAGTGTTGCAGTGTTTACATAAAGCCACCCAACTGGAACCGGACAATGCCGGTTTATGGGCGCAACTGGCGCAGATGGGCAAACAACATTTTGATGAGCAAGCGGCACGTAAAGCCGCCGAAACAGCACTGACCTTAACCGAGGAAAAAATTGGCTATGAGCGAGCGCTAGCCTTGGTGGCGATGGCGCAGGTGATGGCTGACGCCGGTGATGAAGCTGCGGCGGAGCAGTATTATCAAGACGCTTTGACGCAATTGCCGGAGTTTATTCCCGCCAAGCTGGGCTTGGGGCATTTGTGGTTGCAATGGGGGCGCGTTACAGAGGCGACGGCCTTGTTTGAATCGGTCGCCGAGCATCATCCTATCGCCGGTTACGGTGCCTTGATTAGCGCGCGGCGGTTTCCTGATGACGATGAGGTGTTGGCTGGTATTGAACGCATGGCTTATATCCCCAGTTTGCAGGGCGCGGTTAAAAGCGGTTTGTTGTTTGATTTGGCGGCGGTGTATGAACATCGTAAAGACTATGAGCGGGCTTTTCAATTTGCACGAGAAGCGAATGAGGCCAGTCGACTGCATTTAACTTATCAGGCTAATGATCATCGGGATTATTGTTTGCGGTTACAGCGTTATTTTAGTCGCGAGTTTTATCAACAACGGGCAGGGCAGGGGCATGACTCCGTGCTGCCGGTGTTTATTTGTGGTATGCCGCGCTCTGGAACGACCTTGGTGGAACAAATTTTAGGCGGCCATCCGGAGGTGTTTGTCGCGGGTGAAATCGGTATGTTATCCGATGTCATGCAGAGCTTAAAAGCATGGGAACGGCATGTCGGTTCGGGGCAAGTGTATCCTGAATGTATCGTCGATTTGTCTGAAGAGCTGGTTTATAAATTTGCTGAGCAGGCGTTAACCGAGTTGCGTGCTTATGATAAAGATGCAAAGTACATTGTTGATAAATTGCCGCATAATTTTGAGAATATCGGTTTGCTGCGTTTGTTGTTTCCTAATGCGCCGGTGATTCATGTCTTGCGTGAGCCGCGTGATGTGGCAATATCCAATTATTTTGTTAATTATCAGGCCAAGTTTGGCGGTATGGGCTTTGCTTATGATTTGGGCGATATAGGCTCACAACTGGTTGATTATCAATACTTGATGGCGCATTGGGATGCCACGCTAAGCAAGCCGGTGTTAACGCTACGTTATGAAGATGTGGTCGATGATACCGAAGCGGCCGCACGGAAAATGTTGGCGTATTTAAACCTGGATTGGACTCCGGCGGTGTTAAACCATCAGAATCTGGAGCGGGCGGTAAAAACCGCCAGTGTCTGGCAGGTACGACAACCTATTTATAAAACCTCTAAAGAAAAATGGCGACGTTATGCGGATTTTTTAGCGCCGCTAGAGCAGGCGTTGGCTGAACCTTTAGCCGTACCTGAACCCTTTGCCGAGCAAACCTTACCGGCTGGTTGGTTTTTTAAAGGCATGGCTTATTTATCAGAGAATCAAGGGCAACTGGCCGAGCCGGTATTTAAAGCCTTATTGCTACAGCATCCCGAACATGCTGCTGGTATGCACATGTTGGGGGTATCTTTAATGCAGCAAAGCCGTTATCAAGAAGCTTTGCCGCATCTTGAGGCCGCGTTGAAACGACATAAAGGGCATGTCGGTTGGTATCATAATACAATGGTGGCCTATCAGTATGTGGGACGATATCAAGAAGCCGAAGCCATGCGGATACAAAAAGAACGTCGACTGACGTTTGATGAGCATTTGTAATTGGCTATTCCGAATGTATACCAAATCAAGCGGGACGGGGTTTGCAACCCCGTTCTTAACGTTTAAGGTTTCGAAAGTTATTGAAGCATCCAAACGTTTCGGTCGGGGTTGCAAACCCCGACCGGCATAAGGATTAT
>CAIYNH010000421.1 GCA_903927495.1 uncultured beta proteobacterium | reverse complement strand
GTGCGCGTTCCGCTTCTTCCGTGCGGCTCCAGTCAGAGGCCTTGACCTTGCCAATCGGACGTGCGGCGAGTTTGAATTGGTGGTTGATCGTTGCGCTCATGGAAGGTCTCCGGTTGGTTGTGAAGGAATGACGCGAAGTGTAGAGATGCACTTATTGCTTGCATAGTCGCAAAGTTTGCATAACATTGTTGTCTGATGGGCAACAATAAGTAGCAGGAATAGCAAATGAATCCACAACGCCTGGCCTTGTATAGCGCCATCGTGCGCGCCGGCAGCATTAGCAGGGCCGCTGCCTCACTGGGCATGGGCAAGTCGGTCTTGTCCCGCCAACTGGCCAAACTGGAAGACGAACTAGGTGCGCGCTTGATCCAGCGCTCTACGCGGCGCCTGACGCTCACTGAGGTTGGTGAACTGGTGTTTGCCGAGGCACAACACATTGACCGTGCCGTGGCCAATATCGAGCAACTCACCGAGCAACACCAAAGCGAGGTCAAGGGGCGTTTGCGTGTCACATGCCCGCGTCCGCTGGGCCAACGTTACCTGGTGCCACTGCTGGTGGAGTTCACCGCCACGTATCCCAAGGTCGAAGTTGCTTTGTCGGTGGATGACCGCATGGTGGATCTGATTGCCGAGCATATCGATGTGGCCCTGCGCGTGGCACACCTGGAAGACTCCACACTGGTAGCACGCAAGTTGTGCGAGAACCCACGTGTACTGGCTGCGTCCCCGGCCTATTTGGCACGCAGGGGAACACCTAAAGAACCCTCGGATTTGCTTGCGCACGACTGCTTGCTATACAACAGCGGCGCCAGAGTGTTTGACGAGTGGAGTTTCACGAAGGATGGCGTCAACACCCCAGTACGTGCTTGCGGCAAGATCCAGATCAACGATGGAATGGCGCTCGTGGCCGGCGCCGTGGCCGGTGGTGGAGTCCTGGTGGTTGATCGCCTGCTGGTCTCGCAGGAACTGGCCGATGGCAGCCTCGTGCAGTTGTTGCCCGAATACCAATTACGTGCGGGGCAGCCGGTGTATGCCGTGTACCCTGCACGACCCTGGCTGGCATTCAAGACAGCGACATTTGTGGCCTTCTTGCAGGAACGCCTGTTTGTCTAACTCAGTCCATGCGTCTGAAACTTGAAAGACGTGGCAAGTGTTTCTCGATGTCAGTCTCGGTTGAAGACGAATAAGCAGTCATCCTAAAGCCCCCGCTACGGCCCTCTGCAGGTCAGCAGAATCCCCAGAAGGCACCAGCACGCTCAGTGCTGGTGCTTTCAGTGCGCCCACCAGTCAAAACTACAAACGCCGGGACGCTCCGCCGAGATGATGCTTTTTGAACAGCGCTGTAATTTCATTGACACATTCGCGCGCCGCTTCTTCACCCCGAGCTGCAGCAACGAGTTGCATGAGATCAGGGCGCAGATGCCACAACTCTGCGATTTCCCGCGCTTCACTGATTTGCATGTCCAGTCGGCCATTTTGTATGCCCCCAAACTCGTCAGTCAACCGAAGCATGGCGGTGCGAACGCGCTCCAACGCGACGTCGTGCGAGTCAGCACCATCACGGCCCAATACAGCCCAAAAACTGTTCCTG
This sequence comes from uncultured beta proteobacterium, assembly GCA_903927495.1. Lineage (GTDB taxonomy): Bacteria > Pseudomonadota > Gammaproteobacteria > Burkholderiales > Burkholderiaceae_C > Rhodoferax. The sequence goes on along the minus strand of CAIYNH010000421.1, from coordinate 205 downwards.
ATACGCATTCCAACACCGATTCGGTTCGACTACTGCGTAGTTCTGTTTGCCCTTCTGACAATTGTGACTGTGCACCATTACACGTGAATGACACGGCCGCGACAGTGCTGGCATTCTGTGTGACCTTTGTCACTCAGGTTTGGCACCATTGGGGCCATACTGCAGCACTAGCAAAGAACGCCACACGCAATGACTCAAAAGTTTT
>CAIYNH010000420.1 GCA_903927495.1 uncultured beta proteobacterium | reverse complement strand
CCGCGCACCGTGTATTCACCGGGACTGACGACCTGGGTCACATGGCTGTAGCCTGCCAGTGTGAGTTGGGCCTTGAGCTTGGCCTCGTCCAACTTTTGCTTGACCTTGAATTCAAATGTATAGCCGGCCAGAAAACTGGGCGGTGCAAGTCGGTACAGTGCCGTGGTGGCGGGCACAATAACCACATCGGCGCCCGTGTCCTTGTTGCGCTGGCTGATGCGCCACAGGGTGGCCAGGCGCTCGCTGATCAGATCCTGGTGGGGTGAAAACGTGTCGTATGGCAGGGTTTCCCAGTCTGGAAACAGGGCGCATCGCAGTGTGGGGGCGAAGAAAGCGATTTCGTCGAGGAGTCGCTGCGCATCGCTGGCGTCAGAAGTGACCACGGTCATGGGCTTGCCAGCAGCCTTTTCGCGGTCGCCCAAGCGGGCCAGCAGCATCGCATCGGCAGAGCCCACGGGTCGGGGCAGGGTAAAGCGTTTGCCGACAATGAGTTTGGGTAAATCCATGAGTGGTTTGAGTGCTGTGTGGGTCACCCGCAGGTTGGCACAGCAGAAGAAATGAAGAAATTGGAAAAGCTGTGGAGTCGATTTTAGAATGGGGCACACATCATGACCGACACCTCCCCAATTGCCCCTTCTTTACCTGAGTCGGCCTCACCGGTCGCCAACGCACCTCCCGCACGCCTGTGGGCTCTCATTCCGTGCGCCGGAACGGGGTCGCGCGCCGGGGCGAATGGACCCAAGCAGTACCAGTTGGTTGCCGGTCAACCCATGGTGTTGCATACTCTGGCAGCCTTCGCGGCAGTGCAGTGTCTGGCGGGTGTAATGGTGGTTGTGTCAGCAGGTGATGAATTTTTTGACGACAGTGATGCTATGTTTGTAATAGCTGCCTGTGGAGGATCCACGAGGGCTAAGAGCGTATTTAATGGTTTGAATGCGCTGCTGGATTGCGGCGCTTTACCGCGCGACTGGGTGCTGGTGCATGACGCAGCCCGCTGCCTTATCACTCCCCAACAGATCGAATCGTTGATTGACGCATGCCTGGCGGACGCAGTTGGTGGCCTGCTCGGCATTAAGCTGCCTGATACCCTGAAACGCGAAGTTGCTGGACGGGTTGCGCAAACGGTAGAGCGTGGCGATAAATGGCTGGCCCAAACCCCACAAATGTTTCGTATTGCCGATTTGCAGCACGCGTTGCTCGCAGCGGGTGATGCGGTAACGGACGAAGCAAGCGCGCTGGAGTTTGTTGGCAAAGCTCCATTACTGGTCGAGGGCAGCGCACAAAACTTCAAGGTAACCTACCCGCAGGACTTTGCCCTGGCGCAGGCGGTTCTGATGTCACGGGGCGTTGCGAAGGGATGACTATGCAAAACGCCATCGTTCCCGATTACTACGACAAATTTCAGTGCAATGGCCCGGAGTGCCCGGACACCTGTTGCAGCGGCTGGAGTGTTCATATTGACCGCGAAACCTACCATCGGTACGTGGACAATCAGCATCCCGTGCTGGCCCCGCTGGTAAAGCTTGCGGTTAACAGGAACTTGTCAATCGATGCTGACGACAAGAATAAATTTGGCGTGATGCATATGAAAGCGAATGGGGATTGCCATTTTTTGCAGAGCGACCGCCTGTGCATGATTCAATGCGTAATGGGCGAACAAGCACTCAGCGATACCTGCCGCATTTATCCGCGTTACCTCAACCAGTTTGGCCAGCAACGCGAGAAGTCCTTGGGGATTTCATGCCCTCAAGCCGCACGACTGATATTGCTGAGTCCGCAACCGATGCAGTTTGTCGCTGCTGACGCCGAGCCGACTATTGACAGCCTCCCTTTTACTTCCTACCGATTTCCACTGCAAAGCGACGGTGATCCTGAGCAGATCGCCATTCTCAATGACATGAGAGCGGTCATTATTGCCGTCTTGCAGCTTCGCGCCATCAGCATCGGTGCACGCATGATGTTGCTGGGGTTTTTGCTGGAAGACGTGGACAAAATCACATCGTCACCTGGATTTGCCCATGCTTCCGAAATCGTGCCGGTGTTGGAGTCCTTTGCAGCCATGCTAGCCCATCCGGGCCAGTTGGAGCTGCAATACGAGAAGTTGCAAGGCAACCTACCGCGCAAACTGACTGTTGCCGCTCAGCTGATCAGCAAATTTATGCGCGAGAGAACCAATCCGCGATTCGCGCTGTGCCTCAGTGCGGCAGCCGAGGGGCTGGGCGTTGAAGATGCTGCCCCGAGTATGGATACCGCAATTTTGAGCGCCTATAGTCGGGCCCACGCAACACACTATCGGCCATATTTTCAGGACCGACAGTACATTTTTGAGAATTATTTGGTCAACGAAGTCATCATTCGTCTGTTCCCTTTTACACGCGGTGCGTATCTTGATTTGTACAGGGAAATGGTGTGCAACCTAGCGATCATTCAAGTGCTTTTGGTGGGCATTGCTGGTCATGAAAAT
>CAIYNH010000419.1 GCA_903927495.1 uncultured beta proteobacterium | reverse complement strand
TGGATGGCGCAGCCGCAATTTCGGCACATATTGCGCCGGCAAAAGCCCATACCGCCGCCATGGGGCGACGTGAAAGCAAAGTTTACGAAGAGATGGTTAACGGTGGACGCACGTCGTTTTTGAGCGCCCCGGGCATCGATTGCTTGCTAGAGGGTGGAGTTCCCATCATGAAAGATGGGCAATGCCTTGGCGCAGTAGGGGTCAGCGGGGTTAAATCCAGCGAGGACGCACAAATTGCCAAGGCCGGTATTGCCGCCTTGGGACTTTAGCACGTCGCTCTAATTCAAGGCGAACGCGATTGCTTTTTGGCCAATCGATTGGGTAGAGTTGACGATATCTTGATCTTGCCGGATCAGCAAGTGCGCAAGAAAGGGCTGCCTTGGGGTCGTCGCTTAGTAATCCAATCGCTCTGGCCGAAGTTCTTGCAGGATGGTCGTTGAAATTTCTTCTATTGATTTGGTTGTTGTAGATAGCCACCGGATGCCGGATCGGCGCATCATGGCCTCTGCTTCTTTAACTTCATGGCGGCAGTTTGACAATGATGCGTATTTGGAGTTGGGACGACGCTCATTGCGAATTTCGCTTAAACGTTCAGGCTGAATGGTCAGGCCAAACAGCTTTTTTGGGTGTGCTTTGAGCGCAGGCGGCAACTCTTGACGTTCAAAGTCTTCAGGAATTAAAGGGTAGTTCGATGCCTTGAGCCCATACTGCATGGCCAGGTACAAGGACGTGGGAGTTTTTCCGCTCCTACTTACCCCGACCAAGATAATGTCAGAACTTGCCAGATCACGGTGGGATTGACCGTCGTCATGGTCGAGGGAGAAATTGATGGCTTCGATGCGTGACTGGTATTGTTTGCTCTTGCTTGAGTCACTGAAGCGACCAATCCGGTGGTTCGATTTGATGCCTAGTTCCTCTTCAAGCGGGTGAACAAATGTGCTAAACATGTCCATTAGCAGGCCATGGCAGCCCTTGGCAATAACCCCAAGAACCTCCTCGTTGGCCAGTGTTGTGAAGACAATCGGTTTTCTGTTGTCGGCAATAGCTACCTGGTTAATTTGTCTGACGGCTTGATGCGCTTTGTCTATGGTGTCAGTAAAAGGTATTCGAACACGTCTGAAGTCAACCTCAAACTGGGTAAGAATTGCATGACCAAATGTTTCAGCTGTTATGCCGGTTCCATCTGAGACAAAAAATACGGTGCGATTGGGCATGATGAAGATGATTGAGTAGGCAGTGATATGTCGGTGATTAGACTGGCAAAGCCTACAATATTTATTATCCAACCATTTTCTCAGCGCAGACCTGGTTCATTAAAACAACACCAACAATCAAGTCTGCTTTCTGGTAGTGCGCCGCAAAATTCACGCGCCGCATCGGCACGGTTTTTTAACTTCAGGAGTATTTTGCATGTCAGCAATTTTCGCACCGACCGCCTTGGTCGTTCCTTTTGAAAACCTGAGAATGACCGATGTCGACTCGGTGGGCGGTAAAAACGCCAGCTTAGGTGAAATGATTTCCAATTTGCCAACGGGTGTCAAGGTGCCCACAGGGTTTGCTACTACTGCACACGCTTTTCGTGAGTTTTTGGCTTTTGGGGATTTGAGTGGAAAAATAAATGCGCGTCTGAGTATGCTTGATACCGAAGATGTCAACGCCTTGGCAGTAGCTGGTGCCGAGATCCGAGCAATGGTCGAAAGGCAACCATTTCCAGTCGCCGTAGAAGTAGAAATTCGGCAGGCTTTTTTGACCTTATGTGCTGGCAATGACCAGGCATCTTTTGCTGTGCGCTCCTCTGCCACCGCTGAAGATTTACCCGATGCGTCGTTCGCCGGTCAGCAAGAAACGTTTTTGAATGTCTCGGGTATCGAAGACGTAATACACAAAATCCGGGAGGTGTTCGCCTCCTTGTACAACGACCGGGCCATCAGCTATCGGGTTCACAAAGGGTTTGCTCATGAACACGTGGCTTTAAGTGCAGGGATTCAACGCATGGTGCGCTCCGACTTGGGTGCTGCCGGGGTCATGTTCACGCTCGATACCGAGTCTGGGTTTGATCAAGTTGTATTCATTACATCGAGTTACGGTTTGGGTGAAACCGTGGTTCAGGGCGCAGTTAATCCGGATGAGTTTTATGTCCATAAGCCTATGCTCAAAGCAGGAAATCAAGCTTTGATTCGGCGCAATCTGGGCTCCAAACTGATACAGATGCAGTTTTCAACACCGGATGAAAAGGCATCGTCTGGTAAATTGGTCAAAACCGTAGATGTTCCGACAGAGTTGCGAAACCGGTATTCCCTGACCGATGCAGACGTGCAAAAATTGGCCAGTTATGCCTTGGTGATTGAAGAACATTATGGACGCCCCATGGACATCGAATGGGGCAAGGACGGGTTGGACGGGGAGTTGTACATTCTCCAGGCTCGTCCAGAAACCGTGAAGAGTTTGGCGCTAGGCAAAGTTGAGCACCGCTACAAACTCAAAGGCAAAGGCCCAGTGCTGGTGGAAGGACGGGCGATTGGTCAAAAAATTGGCACAGGACCGGTTCGGGTGGTTCACAACATCAGCGAAATGGATCGGGTGCAGCCCGGAGATGTGTTGGTCACCGACATGACTGACCCGAACTGGGAGCCCGTCATGAAACGAGCTTCGGCCATTGTGACAAACCGTGGTGGGCGCACCTGCCATGCCGCCATCATTGCGCGTGAATTGGGCATTCCGGCGGTCGTCGGTTGCGGTCATGCTGATCAAGTACTGAAAGATGGAATGCTTGTAACGGTGAGTTGCGCCGAGGGCGACACCGGCTTCATTTACGACGGACTGCTTGAAACCGAAGTGACGGAGGTTCGTCGTGGCGAAATGCCAGCCATTGGTGTCAAAATCATGATGAATGTGGGTAATCCACAGTTGGCTTTCGATTTTTGCCAGTTGCCCAACACCGGCGTGGGCTTGGCTCGCCTGGAGTTCATCATAAACAACAATATTGGTGTTCATCCGAAGGCCATTCTGGACTACCCCAATATTGATTCGGATCTAAAAAAAGCTGTTGAATCGGTAGCCCGTGGTCATGCCTCACCAAGAGCTTTTTATGTGGATCGAGTGGCTGAAGGGGTGGCGACCATTGCCGCTGCTTTTTGGCCCAAGCCGGTCATCGTGCGCTTGTCGGACTTCAAGAGCAACGAGTACCGTAAGCTCATTGGAGGCAGTCGTTATGAACCCGAAGAAGAAAATCCAATGTTGGGTTTTCGCGGCGCAGCGCGTTACATCAGTGCTGAGTTTGGTGAGGCTTTTGCCATGGAGTGCGAGGCGTTAAGGCGGGTTCGTCAGGATATGGGTCTAAGCAACGTGCAGGTCATGGTGCCTTTTGTAAGAACTTTGGGGCAAGCCAAGAAAGTTACCGAGTTGCTGGCAGCGCAAGGCCTCAAGCGAGGCCAAAATGATCTTAAATTGATCATGATGTGCGAGATTCCCAGCAACGCCATACTGGCAAAGGAG
>CAIYNH010000418.1 GCA_903927495.1 uncultured beta proteobacterium | reverse complement strand
GTGGTGCCTTGGAAGTATGGCTTCAAGAGCGGCAAGAGCCTGGTCAAAATTCGTTTTACCGACAAGCAGACCGCCACCGCCTGGAACAAATCGGCCCCTAGCGAATACGGCTTCTATTCCAACGTCAACCCCAATGTGGATCACCCACGCTGGAGTCAGTCGACTGAGCGGCGCATCGGTGAAGACGGCTTGTTCACCAAAAAGCGCAAAACCTTGCTGTTCAATGGCTACGAAGCGCAGGTCGGGCAACTGTACACGGGGATGGACTTGCAAAAGAACTTTTAATGCAGACTGCCAAGAGTCAGGTCTTGTTACCGCGTTTTACCGCCTGGTGTTTGCACCCACTGGCCAAGCCGTTGGTCTTTTTGATGGCGTTGTTGCCTCTTGCCAGCCTGCTGTGGGCTCTGGTGTTTGATCAGTTGGGGGCCAATCCGGCACAGGCCTTGGTGCGGGCCACGGGCGACTGGACCTTGCGCATGTTATGCGTGGTGCTGGCGGTTACCCCCCTGCGTGTCATGGCGAAAAACCCGGCTCTGGCACGTATGCGGCGCATGCTGGGCCTGTTTGTTTATTTCTACGCTGTTCTGCATATGTTGAGCTACAGCGGTTTTGATATGGCGTTTGATGTTGGGGACATCGGGCATGACATTGTCAAGCGACCCTTCATTTTGGTCGGCTTTACCGCGTTTGTGCTGCTCACCAGTCTGGCGTTGACATCAATGAACTGGGCCATCAAGGCACTCGGTGCCAAAAACTGGCAGCGTCTGCACCAGCTTGTTTACGGCATTGCAGGTTTTGCAATCCTTCATTTTTTCTGGATGCGTGCTGGCAAAAATGACTTCGCCGATGTCGCAATTTATGCTGCAATATTGAGCGTTCTACTGGGCTGGAGGCTTATCAGGTATTTACGTAAAAAACGTGTCAATAGCTTGATGAACAAGCACAGAGAGCTATTTAAATGATAGTAAAAAGCGGGGCTTCAAGGGTGCCCACTGCATGGTTTCAGGCTTGCACCAGCCGCTCATGCCGGAGCTGATCGGCGACAGTTTCGCGCTCTCGAATGACGAACGTCTTGACACCATCGACCAGCACCTCGGCAGCCCGATTGCGGGTGTTGTAGTTGCTGGCCATACTCATGCAATAGGCCCCGGCTGACAGCACAGCCAGCAGGTCGCCCTGTTCCACGGCTAGGGCGCGGTCATGGCCGATCCAGTCACCGCTCTCACAGATCGGGCCCACCACTTCCCAAAGGGTGGTGGCCTCAGCGCGAGCTTGGAGTGGCACGATCTGGTGGTAAGCCTGGTACATGGCCGGGCGCGGCAAGTCGTTCATGGCTGCATCCACAATGCAAAAATTTTTATGCTCACCGGGTTTTAAGTACAGCACCTCGGTCAGGCACACGCCCGCATTGCCTACCAGTGAGCGACCGGGCTCGATCATCAAGGCCCGCTCACCGAAGCCACGGGCATCAAGCTTGGACAGTAATTTTTGCCAGAGTTGATCGGCTTGCGGTGGAGTTTCGCCGTTGTAATTGATGCCCAGACCGCCACCCAGATCAATATGCTGGATCGCAATGCCTGCAGCTTCAATGGCCTGTACCAAATCAAGCATGCGGTCCAAGGCATCAAGGTAGGGTGCCTCAGTGGTAATCTGCGAGCCTATGTGGCAGTCGATGCCCTTGATCTCCAGGGCCGGCAAAGCCGCTGCGCGCTGGTAAGTTTGAACCACACGTTCATGGGCAATGCCGAATTTGTTGTCTTTCAGACCAGTGGAAATATAAGGGTGAGTTTTGGGATCAACATTGGGGTTGACTCGAATACTGACGGGTGCCCGGCAGCCCAACTTCAGCGCCACATCGCTGAGCACATCAAGTTCTGCTTCACTCTCAATATTGAAGCATCCAATGCCCGCCTGTAAGGCCCTGCGCATCTCTTGGCGTGTTTTTCCTACGCCTGAGAAAATAACCTTGCCGGGGTCTCCGCCAGCGGCCAGGACCCGCTCCAATTCGCCGCTAGAAACCACATCGAAGCCGCATCCAGCTTGGGCGAACACCTGGATCACACCGAGTGACGAATTGGCCTTCATGGCATAGCAAATCTGCACGTTGCGCCCGGCAAAACCGCGTTGGTAGGCCGCCAGCGCTGACAGCATGGCCGACTTAGAGTAAACAAGCAGCGGCGTCCCATGCCGTTGGGCCAAGGTGCTCAGGGAAACACCCTCAGCGTACAGTTGCTGGCCCTGATAAGCGATTTGCGGCTGCCCGGCAATAAGGTGTGGGTTCATGGCGTTGCAATAGGTTGTGACACGGGAGAAGTTGCGCTGGCCGGAGTCGTTTTGAGGCCGGGCAACAGCGCTTCAGGCAAGGAGGCCCGATGTATGGCGCCGGGTGAAGTGGGCAAGTACAGTGCGCCTTGTTGCCCGCAGGCCAGCAGGGCCACCGTAACCGCACCAAGGACAAAGGTCCGCACTAAAATTTGAGATATCAACAGCATGGTGAAATTGTAATGACTGACACAGAATTCATGAATTTGGCAGAGCGCGTGCTCAAAGCGGTAGAGCTTGCCTGCGATCGCATCAACGACAACACCTCGGCTGACATTGACAACCAGCGCACCGGCGGCATGATCACATTGGTGTTTGCGAACCGTAGCCAGATCGTCATCAACCTGCAAAAACCGTTGCACGAGATCTGGTTGGCCGCCAAATGTGGTGGTTTTCACTATCAATTTGATGGCACGCAATGGTCTGACACAAAGGGGCAGGGCGAGTTTTTTGCTTCACTCTCGGGCTATGCCAGCGAGCAGTCCGGCTTGCCACTGAGCTTCGTCGGGGTTTAGTTTTTAAACAAATCCATAATTTTCTTCTTCTCGTCAGCGGCGGGCATCGGTATCACGGGAGGCGGGGTGCCGGGGCTACTGGCGGTGTCCAGTCCCAAACTGGTGACACCTGCACCTTTGACATACTCGTCGTAATACCATTCGCCGCCTGAGTTCACCACACCTTCAGGTACGGGTGGCTCTGATACGGGGACATTTTTCAG
>CAIYNH010000417.1 GCA_903927495.1 uncultured beta proteobacterium | reverse complement strand
TGCCGCAGCCGAAGCAATGGTAAAACTGCTTGGTTGGACTGACTGAAAAAGAGGGTGATTTTTCGCTGTGAAAGGGGCACAGGCCGCTGTAGTTGGCGCCACCTTTTTTCAACTGCACATAACGCCCGACAATTTCGACCACGTCGGCGCGCGCTATCAGCTCTTGAATGAAGGTTTGCGGAATGCTCACAGTTCATATTGTGGCGCAGTCACACGCCGACCGACGTCTTTCGGGTCATCGGTGGGGTGACGGCTTCGTGCGCGCAGTCCCTAGCGCGGCGCCAGGCGAATGGCTCCGTCCAGCCGGATCACTTCTCCGTTGAGCATGTCATTCTCAAAGATGTGCAAGGCCAACTTCGCATAGTCCTGGGGTGTGCCCAGGCGCGACGGGAAAGGCACACTGGCGGCCAGTGAGTCCTGTACCTCTTTGGGCATGCCGAACATCATGGGTGTGCCGAAGATGCCTGGGGCAATGGTCATGTTGCGAATCCCGTTGCGGGCCAGGTCGCGGGCGATCGGCAGCGTCATGCCGACAATGCCCCCCTTGGAGGCGCTGTAGGCTGCTTGTCCAATCTGACCGTCATAGGCAGCCACCGACGCGGTGGAAATCATCACGCCTCGCTCACCAGTCGACTCTGGAGCGTTCTTGCACATGGCGTCAGCTGCGAGGCGAATCATGTTGAAGCTGCCTATCAAATTGACGGTAATGCATTTGCTGAATACGCCAAGATGGTGCGCTCCGTTCTTGCCAACCGTCTTCTCGGCTGGTGCGATGCCAGCGCAGTTGACCAGCCCCATCAATTTGCCCATGGACACAGCCTTGGCCACGACAGCTTGCGCATCACCTTCCTGGCTTACATCGCACTTGACGAAGGCACCGCCAATTTCCCGTGCCACAGCCTCGCCTTTTTCGACTTGCATATCGGCAACAAGCACCTGTCCGCCCTTAGCGGCCAACATACGGGCAGTGCCTTCTCCCAATCCCGATGCGCCGCCCGTAACGATGAATACCTTGCCTGCAATGTCCATAGTGATCTCCAAAAACAATTGACGTTAACGTAAACGTCAATTATCACTCATCCGGTATTTTCGAAGGTCTCATGTCCTGGCCAGTGAATGTCTTTGCGCTTGCTGCTATACTCCCACCTCTCGGGCAATCCTTAGGCGCGTAGCTCAGCTGGTTAGAGCACCACCTTGACATGGTGGGGGTCGTTGGTTCGAGTCCAATCGCGCCTACCAAATTCCGTTTTTTCACGCAATCTCAGGGTAAACCTTGGGACCCTGCGCTGGGGTGTTCCCTAGAATGTGTTGCAGTGCAATACATTTTGATGGCCTCAATCCAGGCCAATGGAGTTCCCATGCAAAGCAAGAAAGCCGGCGACGCACAAGTCACGCAGCGTGTCATAAAAAAATATCCGAATCGCAGACTGTACGACACTGCCACTTCAAGTTACATCACTTTGGCAGAGGTCAAGCGTCTTGTGATGGGCAATGAACCGTTCGCGGTGCGCGATGTCAAGACCGGAGAGGATCTGACACGCAGCATACTGCTTCAGATTATTCTTGAGGAGGAGTCCAATGGCTCTCCCATGTTTACCGCTCCGGTGCTGGCCAGTGTGATCCGCTTTTACGGCAACGCGATGCAGGGATTTATGGGCGGCTATCTGGAGAAGAACATTCAGGCCTTGCTCGAAGTGCAGGGCAAGTTCGCTGAACAAACCAAAGGATTCAGTCCGGAAATGTGGACCCAGTTTCTGGCAGTGCAATCCCCGGCGCTGCAGGGAATCATGGGTGGCAGTCTGGAGCAATCGAAAAGCTTGCTGTCGCAGATGCAGGAACAAATGGAAAAGCAGACCGGCCAGGTGTTGGGTGCCTTCGGGATCAAACGCTGAATCCGCAATGAATGCAGGAACGTGTAGTTAATG
>CAIYNH010000416.1 GCA_903927495.1 uncultured beta proteobacterium | reverse complement strand
GTTCGGTCGCATGGTGTCAGCGGCAGCCTTGACCGCTTTTTGGTCGCGCGGGGTGAAAGCACGCAGCGCATGCTGAACACGGTTCCCTAACTGAGCCAGCACGCTTTCCGGGATGTCGAGCGGATTTTGGGTTACAAAGTACACGCCCACTCCCTTCGAGCGCACCAATCGCACCACCAATTCAATGCGTTCGATCAGGACTTTCGGCGCATCGGAAAACAGCAGATGCGCTTCATCAAAGAAAAAAACCATTTTGGGTTTCTCAAGGTCACCTACTTCAGGCAAATTCTCAAAAAGTTCACTCAATAACCACAACAAAAAAGCACCATAAAGGCGGGGTGAGTTCATCAGTTTGTCAGCGGCCAGAATATTCACAAAGCCACGGCCTTGCGTGTCGGTTTGCATGAAGTCGGCAATGTTGAGCATTGGCTCACCAAAAAATCTATCACCACCTTGCTGTTCAATCTGCATCAGGCCGCGCTGTATGGCACCAATGCTGGCCGCACTGATATTGCCGTATTCGGTGGTAAAGCTCGCCGCGTTGTCACCTACGTATTGGCACATGGCGCGCAGGTCTTTCATGTCGAGCAGCAACAAACCATCGTCATCAGCGATCTTGAACACCAGTTGCAGCACGCCCGCTTGGACCTCGTTGAGGTTGAGCATACGCGCCAACAGCAACGGCCCTAGGTCGCTCACAGTCGCACGCACCGGGTGCCCCTGAACACCAAAAACATCCCATAAAGTCGTTGGAAATGCTTCGAATTCAGGAGCATGTAAAGCATGATCAGCAAGTATCTTGCTTAGTTTTTGTGAAGGCGTTCCGGATATTGCGATACCAGTTAAATCGCCTTTGATGTCGGCCATAAAGACCGGTACACCAAGCCTAGAGAAACCCTCAGCAAAAGTTTGCAAAGTGATCGTTTTACCCGTGCCGGTGGCTCCGGTGATCAGACCATGGCGGTTGGCCTTGTCGGGCTGTAAAAAACATGAGAACTGGCTATTTTGGGCAATCAGGATCGGTTCCGGCATGTCAACCTCAAAAAGTACAATGGACACAGTAGCGTAACGAACTTTTGAAGGATTTCACGTGGCAGGACATTCCAAATGGGCCAATATTCAACACCGCAAAGGCCGTCAGGACGAAAAGCGCGGCAAGATCTGGACACGCATCATCCGTGAAATCACGGTGGCGGCGCGTGCTGGTGGTGGTGATTTGTCAGCCAACCCGCGCTTGCGTTTGGCGGTGGATCGGGCCAAGGCGGCCAACATGCCGGCAGACCGAGTCAAGTACAACATTGACAAAGCAACCGGCAACGCTGAAGGCGTCACATATGAAGAAATTCGTTACGAGGGCTACGGCATCGGTGGTGCCGCCATTATTGTCGACACAATGACCGACAACAAAGTGCGCACAGTGGCTGAAGTGCGCCATGCCTTTGCCAAATATGGCGGCAATATGGGCACTGAAGGCTCAGTGGCTTTTCAGTTCAAACATTGCGGGCAAATTATTTTTGCCCCAGGCGTGAGCGAAGACCAGATCATGGAAGTGGCCCTGGAGGCCGGCGCGCAAGACGTGATTACAGATGCAGACGGTGCGATCGAGGTGCTGACCGATTATGCTGATTTCGAAGCTGTCAAAAACGCGCTGGAGGCGGCTGGCCTGAAACCCGAAGTGGCAGAGATCACCATGCGCGCCGAAAATCCGATTGAACTGACTGG
>CAIYNH010000415.1 GCA_903927495.1 uncultured beta proteobacterium | reverse complement strand
TTAAATTGGGTTGATTATGCACAGCCCCGGCTGCTTATCAATAGAAACAACCCTGACATATTGCTGGATTCCTGCCATGAAAGCCTCTCAATTCTTTATTTCCACTCTCAAAGAAGCACCAGCAGACGCTGAAGTAGTCAGCCACAAGCTGATGATGCGCGCTGGCATGATCAAGAAACTCGGTGCAGGCATCTACACCCTGATGCCCATGGGGCTGCGGGTGGTCAGAAAGGTCGAGGCGATCGTGCGCGAAGAAATGAACCGTGCTGGCGCTGTGGAACTGGCTATGCCGGTGGTGCAGCCCGCTGAGTTATGGCAGGAAACCGGCCGTTTTGAGAAGATGGGCCCGGAACTGCTTCGCATCAAGGACCGCCATGGTCACGACTTTGTGGTGCAACCCACCAGCGAGGAAGTGATCACCGACATTGCCCGTCAGGAAATTCGCAGTTACAAACAACTGCCCAAGAACCTATACCAAATTCAGACCAAGTTCCGAGATGAGCGCCGTCCGCGCTTTGGGCTGATGCGTGGGCGCGAGTTCATCATGAAAGATGCCTACAGTTTTGACCGCGACCAGGCTTGCGCCAAAGCCAGCTACCAGGGCATGGCGCAAGCCTACCGCCGGATATTTGACCGTTTTGGCCTCACTTACCGTGCTGTTGCCGCGGACAGCGGTGCCATTGGCGGTGATTTGAGTGAAGAATTCCAGGTCATCGCCGCCACCGGTGAAGATGCAATTGTTTATTGCCCGGGCAGTGATTACGCCGCCAATATGGAAAAAGCCGAGGCACTGGCACCGACTGGGCCGCGTGCAGAGTTCAGCCAGCCAATGAGCAAAACTGCAACACCGGGCAAAAGCACCTGTGCCGATGTCGCAGAGTTGCTGGGTGTGCCGTTGCAGACCACCGTCAAATCCCTGGTCCTTGCGACCGATATTTTGAACCAACAGGGTGAAGTGCTTAAAACCCAAGTCTGGTTGTTGCTGCTACGCGGCGACCATGACATGAATGAAGTCAAAGTCGGCAAGTTGGCAGATCTGGCGGCCTTCCGCTTTGCCACTGTGACGGAAATTGAAGACCATTTTGGTTGCAAGCCAGGCTATCTGGGGCCGTTGAACTTATTGAAACCCGTGCAGTTGGTGGTGGACCGCGAGGTAGCGGTCATGAGCGACTGGATTTGTGGTGCCAACGAGCCTGACTTTCACATCACCGGTGTCAATTGGGGGCGTGATCTGCCCGAGCCCGCTTTGGTGGCTGATTTGCGCAATGTGGTGGCGGGTGATGCCTCGCCCGACGGTCAAGGCAAACTGGCAATTGAGCGCGGCATTGAGGTCGGCCATGTGTTTTATCTGGGTACCAAATACAGCCAAGCCATGAAGGCCACGTTTCTGGATCACAACGGCAAGCCGCAGTTGCTGGAAATGGGCTGCTACGGCATTGGCATTACCCGTCTGCCGGCTGCAGCCATTGAGCAAAATCACGACGAGCGCGGCATCATCTGGCCTGACGCACTGGCTCCGTTCACGGTGGTGCTGTGCCCGATCAATGCCGAACGTTCTGCGGATGTCAAGGCTACTGCAGAAAAGCTCTATGCCGAGTTGATGTCAGCCGGGGTCGATGTCATTTTGGATGATCGAGGTGAGCGCCCAGGTGCCATGTTTGCTGACTGGGAGTTGATTGGCGTGCCGCACCGCGTGAACATTGGCGACCGAGCCTTGAAAGAAGGCAAGGTGGAATACCAGCACCGCCGTGATGCGGGTGCCAGTGCCGTGCCGCTGGCCGACATTGTGGCCTTGTTGCTGCTGAAACTTAAGCCGTAATGGGGCCGGGTCGGCGCACTTTTTTATTTGATGCTTTAAGCCTCCCGGGCGCACTGGTCGGGCTAGGGTTACTCTCATTTCAGGAGTTTGCTCAGGCCGGAGCCCAAATTGAGGAGCCATTGGTGGATGCCGTTCGCACGGCCTTGAGTTCAGCCATTTCTAACCATGCGCCACCCGTTCCGGAATTTCCCGACACCGAGTCGCGTCTGTCCTATCTGCGCTGGCTCGGCGCTATGAGCGAGCGGCTGAGCAAGAAAAAACCCGACTGGAACACCCGTAAAGAATTTTTGCAAACCGTCTGGTACGAAGCCAAACGCGCCGGATTGGACGTGTCGTTGGTGCTGGCCTTGATTCAGGTTGAGAGTAATTTTCGCAAATTTGCGGTCAGTTCGGTTGGCGCACGCGGATATATGCAAGTGATGCCGTTTTGGACGCGTGTTCTGGGTGACGGCGATGCCGGCAAACTGTTTCATTTGCAAACCAATCTGCGTTTTGGCTGCGTCATCCTGCGCCATTACCTCGACCGCGAAGGCGGTGACATGTTCATGGCGCTGGGCCGCTACAACGGCTCGCGCGGCAAACCCCAATACCCGAGTGCGGTGTGGGGTGCCAGAAAGTTATGGGAATTTTCGGGCAGTTAAGCCCGCTCAGAATTCCCGGCGAACTCATTCCATTTCCATTTCCATATCAATCCGACACTTTTTTGCTTCGCCTTGTCGTGCATCAGCACTGTCTGCGGCTTCTCGCCTAGTGTCGTATCGATCTGGAAACGGAATCAGGCCGCAGGAAGACCCAGGGCGTTTTGCAACTCGCCGTTCTCGAACATCTCCATCATGATGTCGGAACCGCCGATGAATTCCCCCTTGACGTAGAGTTGTGGAATGGTGGGCCAGTTGCTGTAATCCTTGATGCCAGCCCGAATTTCGGCATCTTCAAGCACGTTCACGGTTTTGATGGCCTTGGGCTCGACACCACAGGCTTTGAGAATTTGCACGGCACGGCCGGAGAAACCGCACTGCGGAAAACTTGCGCTGCCTTTCATGAACAGCAGAATGTCGTTTTGTTTGACCAGATCGTCGATGCGTTGTTGTGTGTCGCTCATGCTCAGAATTCCTTTGAAAAAAACAACCCGGATTATTTCACCTTCGGCAGCGGTTTGGGCGAACCACACCGATGGCCTTAGCGCTTACCAGAAAATAATAAAAATGATAGCGCCACATGATTTCCTGATAAGCATCCAGGGGCATTGTTATTCTCAGATCGGAAACGTCATCAGTAATGCGGTGGCAACTCATCGCGCAGATTACGCTGTGTGGGCATGCCTTCATCTGGTGCTTGTTGGCGCAGTCGGCCAAGCTCACGCGTCAAAAAATCAATCTGATCCTGCTGGCGGATGATGATCTGGTCGAGTTTGTCGAGCAAGTCTTCTGAATAGCTGACCTTGATTTCCAGATTGGTCAGGCGGGTGTCGGTGCTGTTGTTGTATTGGTTCATGGGTAACTATATTTCAAACGCCATTTGAGCACCGCTGCAGCGTTCTATGCCAGCTAGATCACGGCGAGATTGCACGGCTGTGAAGCCGCTCGCTGCCAACAGCGTTCGCACCGCCGCTGCCTGGTCGTAGCCATGTTCCAGCAGCAACCAGCCGCCGGGTTTGAGGTGCGTCGGGGCCTGCTCAATGATGTGGCGGATGTCGTCCAGGCCATCGGTGCCACTGGTGAGCGCCTGCTCGGGTTCGTGGGCGAGGGCATTCAGGTGCGGGTCATCCTGGGCGATGTACGGCGGGTTGGAGACAATACAGTCAAACAAGCGGCAGGCCACTGGCAGGGCAGCAAACCATGGACCCTGGCTGAATTTGACATCCAGTTGGAGCCGCCCGGCGTTGGTCTGGGCAACGGTCAGCGCATCGGCACTGACATCGGTGGCGTGAACCTGTAGTCTGGAAAGTTGCGATTTGAGTGCCAACGCAATGGCCCCGCTGCCGGTGCCCAAGTCCAGCAAACTCGGATCGTCACCTTCACCCCAAGCCTGGCCTTTGGGGGGCGGTGATACGTGTCCCGATGGGCTAGCAAGTACTTCCAGAGCCCAGTTCACCAAGGTTTCTGTGTCGGGGCGAGGCACCAGCACGCGGCCATCTACACAAAAATCGAGTCCGTAAAACTCCTTGTGGCCGGTCAGGTAGGCCAGCGGTTCACCAGTTATGCGACGTTCGGCCAGGGCCGCCAGACGGCCTGCTTGCTCGGCTGGAAAAGCGTCGCTGTCATGCGCCAGCAGCCAGCTGCGTTGATGCCCGGGCCGCCCCAGCACATGCAGCAGCAGCAGTTGCGCATCCAGCCGTTCCAGGCCTAGTGTTTGCAGCTTAGAAAGCGCCTGAGCCAGCGTTGTGAACGTTCTGGGTGATGTCATTAATTGCTATACAGTTAATAGTGCTCTGTGCAATGCAGTTGTGCATTAGAGTCGATTTTTACAAGAAGATTCAGGCATTGAGTTCGAGCGCCGCGAGTTGCGTGGCAGCTTCATGCGCTTGCAAGGCGTGAACCACGTCGTCCAGATCACCTTCCATGATGGTCAGCAATTTGTACAGCGTCAGGTTGATGCGGTGATCCGTCAGGCGCCCTTGTGGAAAGTTATAGGTGCGGATTCGGTCACTGCGGTCGCCGCTGCCGACCAGGCTCTTGCGCTCGGCGGCATCTTTGGCGGCACGCTCCGAGCGGTCTTTTTCGTTGATGCGCGCCGTCAGCACCTTCAGCGCCTGCGCTTTGTTGCTGTGCTGGCTGCGCCCGTCCTGGCATTCGGCCACGATCCCTGTGGGTAGGTGGGTGATGCGTACCGCAGAGTCGGTCTTGTTGATGTGCTGACCACCGGCCCCGCTGGCGCGGTAGGTGTCGATGCGCAAATCTGACGGATTGATCTTGATGGCTTCGGCCTCGTCGGGCTCTGCCAGCAC
>CAIYNH010000414.1 GCA_903927495.1 uncultured beta proteobacterium | reverse complement strand
TTCGTGGTAGCCTAGCCGCCGTAACTCGAACCTGAAGTTCAAAGGGGATTTGTTTATGCCGCTTTTTATCTGGACGGATGCGCTTGCCACCGGAAATTCATTTATGGATGATGAGCACCACCTTCTGGTCGAGCGGGTGGACGCCGTGCTGGAGGCCATTGCCAAAGGCCGTGCGAGTGCGGCGCTGAGTTCTGCACTCAATGACCTGATGGACTACACCCAAGAACATTTTGGGCATGAGGAAGCGCAAATGCTGCGAATCAACTTTGCAGACCTCGAGGCACATAGAGAGGACCATGCCAGTCTTTTGAAGCAAGTCGATGCACTAAAACAGGAGCTCGATGCCGGGCACGACATCAGCGCCATGGATCTGTACAACTTCTTGGTACGCTGGGTCAAGAATCACATCGTGAATGTCGACTCACAACTGGCAGCCGCCCTGAAGGAGGCGCCGCCTTAGGTGGTTAGCGTCAGATTTGCATCAGCGCGAGAACAGCGCTTTCGTCGTAGCTGGACTCTTCTGGCAAACCCAGGATTACCCAGCCGTCATCAAACAGGGAATCGAGCAGCGTTTGCAAGCGAAACAGGTTCCAGAACATGGTTGTTATCCCTGTGAGTTAGAGGCAACGGTGCCCCAATCGGGCTGAGAGTTGTGGGCTGCCCGATGCATTTTTTGCAAGCGGGAAACCCACATACGCTCAATGACACTGGTGGATGGCTCGGTATGGGGGGTCACCCTCACCTCTAGGTATGCCGGTGCATTTTTGTCAAAAAGAGCAGCTTCATCGCGCAGCGGGTTCAGAAGTTCGTGCGCGGTGCCAAAGCGGCGTTCCCACTTTTGAATCAATTGACACAAGTAGTCATGGTGTCTAGAGACAGGCGTGCTGGAGTGATTCATGGCAGTTGGATATTCTTTGGGGGTAAGGTCTCAAACCAAAGCGGGTCTGAGTCTGGCAATTCGGCTCAGGAAATACACCCGCTGCAGGGCGATAAGCTCACTGGTGCCTAAGGCTATACCGACCGAGATGGCCAGCACGCGTTGAAGGCTGGATCGCTTGTTCATGGTGATGTCCTCACACAACTTCAATACCCCGAAAGTACCGCAGCTCTATGTCAGTTTGATGACTCTACAGATAAGTTGTCTAGAGCTGGTTTACTACTGCTTACCCCATCAGAGCGACCTTGAGAGACGTTCGCGTTCATCAAGGCGTTATTCAAAGAGTTCGCAACAACCGCTGCATATGGCCCTTGGTGTAGTTGTCCGTCGCATGGGTCGCCAATGCACCGCTGTAGTAATACAAAAAGGCTATGCATTCTCACCAAGGGAAATGGCCCGACCGGCCAGCACAAAGCGGTTGCCTCCGCTTTTCTTGGCTGAGTACATGGCATTGTCTGCTGCCGACAGAAACGCATCGTTAGAACTTTGGCCCTCTCCCAAGGCAATGCCAATTGACAACCCGAGCATTTGCGGTTCACCTTCGAGCACGATCGGTGCTTGAATAGCGGCAATGCAATTGGTTGCGACGGTTGCAGCGGCCGCTTGGGTGCGCACCGTCTGCGCATCCACAATCCCCCAACAAAATGACGAATTCATCCCCACCAACTCTGGCCAGCACATCAACGTCGCGCACAATGGCGGACAAGCGACGCGCCACCTCGGTCAGAGCAGCGTCACCCGCTTGGTGACCAAACACATCATTGACCGGCTTGAAACCATCGAGGTCAAGATAGAGCGCGGCGAATCGGCTAAGTGGACGCTGTGCGCGACCAATGACTTGGCGCATCTGATCTGCCAGGTCAAGCCGGTTGGAGAGTCCAGTGCGAATATCGCGGCGGGCCATTCGGGTCAGATCCCCCTGCGTTGCAAGAAGCTTTTCAAGCAAACTGTTGAAAGCCGTGATCAAGTAACCCACTTCACCAAATCGTCTGACTGGCAAAGCTTGCAATAGTTGTTCACCACGCTTCATGCGCATAGCCTGTTGTGCCGTCCGCATCAGCGACTTTCTTGGCGTAGCGTGGCTGTAAGGGCGTCATGGCCGAGAGAAAGTTGCACCGTTCCTTGACAAACCGGAATACGTCGGCAACGTCACGCGCCTTAAGCTTGCCGTAGAAGCCTTGCTGCAGTTGCTTGTCCTTGTCGGCCTTGGGCCGGTGCCACGTCAACGCTTCAAGGAGGGTGTCGTTTGCCACCTACTCCCTGACACAGGATGCCCGGGCGCGTCTGGTCGCTGCCTGCCCGGTGGGGCAAACCGTTTGTGTCCATCACAACCCGCACGGTTCGGCAGAGGCGGTGCTGGAGCGAAACCCTTCGCTGGGCTGGCTGGCAGGTGCTGCGGTGGGGCTCGGTTTTGCTGTGCTGGGCCTGTTAT
>CAIYNH010000413.1 GCA_903927495.1 uncultured beta proteobacterium | reverse complement strand
GGCCCTACAAGGAGCCGTGGCCGCTGGACAAAATCATGGCGCACCTCGCGGCCGGCTCCGGCGTGCACTTTGACCCCGAACTGGTCACAGTGTTCATGAGCATCTTGCCTGAGATTCTTGCCATCCAGGGCTGCTGGGACGATGCGGAGCTCAAAAACGACGGGAGTTGATGTGATGACAACAGCAATACACGATGCGCAAACCACTTTTCTGGTGGTCGATGATGATGACTACAGCCAGGACCTGGCACGCCTCACACTAGGCAAGCTGGGCTTCACAAAGGTTGAGGTGGCAACGAACGGCAGGTTCGGACTGCGCGCATTGGACGCTATGCCAAAACCGCCCGACTTTGTTATCTGTGACATTTTTATGCCCGAGCGCGATGGCATTGAGTTTATGGGCGAGTTGGCAAAGCGCCGTTACCCCGGCGGGGTCATACTGGTCAGTGGTGGTGGCTTCCAGATGCTGTCACTGGCACGTCAAATAGCGTTTGAATCAGGACTCAATGTGCTGGGTGCTTTTACCAAGCCCTTGCAACAACACGAATTGCTGCAGGCGTTGTCTGGTGGTGACAGCACATGAGCGCATTAAAATCAAGCCACGCCACATCTGCGAACAAGGGCAGAGCCGACCTCAAGGTATTGGTGGTGGACGATGATCCGTTTGAAGTTGAAGTGATCGCCGCCTTGTTGGTGAAATTGGGGGTGCAAGACATCACCAAGGCCGTGGGTGGGGTCGCCGCACTGCGCTTGCTGAACCAAAGAGCTGGCGCATTTGACCTGTTGTTGACCGATTTGCACATGCCTGAAATGGATGGATTTGAATTCATGGCGTTGGCGATCAAGGCCGGATTCAAAGGCGCCTTGATCATCGTCTCAGGACAAACCGAAGAGGTTAGGCATGGGGCTCGTTTGGTCGCTCTGTTGAGAAAATTCAACTTGCTTGGCACACTGAAGAAGCCGGTCGCCAAAGAAGCGCTTGCCTTGCTCGTCCCGCTGTAGCACAACGTGGTGATCGATGTGTCGAATCAAGCCAGATTTGCAGGGTGTCACATTTTGGTGGTCGATGATGACCCGATGAACTGTGCGATGGTCCGACTGCGCCTGGAGAAGCTCGGTTTCACCATCGAAAGTGCGCCCGATGGCAGCGTCGCCGTGGCCCTGGTCAGCGCCAAAAGATACGACCTGATCCTGATGGATCTTCAGATGCCGGTGATGAATGGCCTGGAGGCTACGCGACAGATTCGTCGGCTGCCCAACGGTGCAGGCGTGGCGATATTGGGTTCAACCGCCAACCTGGTCCTAGAACAACGCCAGCAGTGCATGGATGCCGGCATGACCGGTTTTGTTACCAAGCCGTTTACCGGCGCTGCACTGCTAGAGGCCGCTTTGAAGCGAATTGACACACCGCAACAGGGCTGAGCGCACGCCCTCAAACAGGGGGCGCACACCGATGGCGACGCGCCGGGCCTCGTCAAAATAGGAGGCCTGAACCAAGCTCTCGAGCAGTTCACATTTGCGCCCAAGCGCCATGGCGCCGATGTTGCGTGCCGTGGTCTTGGCACGGTGCCCCACGGCCCCCAGACCTGCCCTGTCATCGTTGGCGAGGGCGCTATCCAGGTTGGCTAAAGCAGCTTCAAATGAATCCAAAAACATGAGCGCAAACTTCTTAAACTCGGCAGGGTTACCGTCGACCAGATCCACCAGCACTGCGGCATCAAATTCTGGAACGTTACCTGAATCGTTGGGGTGAACGTTCATTTTGATTTGGATGACCGATTCAGACGGATTGCTAATGTTTTCGACCTTAGACAGGATAAATATCTGCCGCTGATGGCAGGTGGTTCGACATGCTACGAGTTGCTCTGATCAGCAAAACGGTGCCCTCCACGTCATTTCCCAAAGGACTTCTGCTCGTTATTGTCTCAGACCGGTGACGGCAATGTGGAACGGAAGGCTACTGCTGCATCTGGTCGAATGGAGTCGCCCACTTTTCTGGATTCAACGCCACTTCGCAGACCGTCGGTCTGTATAGGCGCGTGCCCGGTTTGGAGAATGCAGTTTGGGAATTCGGCTGACTTCAATCAGCCTTGCGCCGACAGCGACTTTTCTCTATTTCAATGGCAGACCCTCAACCACTTAGCGCTTCACGACTGGCCCCTGCAGATTGCCGCTTCCAACCACGGGCGTGAATCACGCTTCAACGTCGACTTCCAGCCACTCCAACCCTAGATTGCAAATAAGAAAGTCTTAAGTCCAGCGTGGCAAGATTCAACTCGTCGAATCACTATACAAACGAGGTTTTCCATGAATACAGATTTGAGCCGTTTTGTCACCAAATACCTGACGATCGTTATGACAACCTTGATGTCGGTCAGTTTTGTGGCTTTTGTTTCTATTCCATACAGCCTGGGCGGCCATCCGGGCGATGTACCTGACGCACCCGTTTCGGCATCCCTTGCGAGCACCCAGCAACAAGCCTGAAGGCATCAGGGTAAACGCACTACCTGGCTCAACTTTTGGCATCCCTCCGTTAAAATAGAGTCATGAATTTCAACCCCATCGACGACCCTGAAGACAGCCAACACACGCCTGCCGAGCGTGCTGCGGCTGCCTCCCGCAGTACCTGGATCAGCGTTCTGGTGAACCTGATTCTGACCGTCGCCCAGATCGCCGCCGGGATACTTGCAAAATCCCAAGGCCTGATTGCCGACGGCATTCACTCACTGTCGGATCTGATCGCCGACTTTGTCGTGCTGTTGGCCAACCACCACAGTCAAAAAGACGCTGATATGGATCACCCATATGGACATCAGCGCTACGAAACCGCAGCCTCACTGGTGCTGGGTTTGCTGCTGCTGGCGGTAGGCTTCGGCATGCTGTGGTCGGCAGTGCAAAAACTGCAGAGCCCTGAGTCGATTGCTACCGTGCATATATTTGCTTTGTGGGTCGCCATCGGTGCCCTGGGTGCCAAGGAATTGCTTTTCCGCTACATGCTGGCCGTCGCCAAGCGCGTCAAAAGCAGCATGCTGGTGGCCAACGCCTGGCACGCCAGATCAGATGCTGCGTCGTCCCTGGTGGTGGGCGTGGGCATCGTCGGGAATCTGGCGGGCTACACCATTCTGGATCCGATCGCCGCGCTGATTGTGGGTTTTATGGTCGCAAAAATGGGCTGGGGGTTTGCCTGGGACGCATTGCACGACCTGATGGATCGGGCCGTCGATGACGCTGAAGTGCAGGCCATTCGGCAAACGCTGGTCGGAACCCCGGGCGTGAGTGATGTGCACGACGTGCGCACGCGCAAGATGGGCGACATGATTGTGGTCGATGCACACCTGGAAGTGGATGCCAACCTGACCGTTGAGCAAGGCCACGACATTGCAGTGCAAGCGCGAATGCGGGTCATGAAACACCACCGCGTACTCAACCTCATGACCCATGTAGACCCTTGGAAGCGTCCCGACCTGGACCACGTCAAGCCGCTAGCCAGAATCTGATTCCAGTTCCATATCAATCCGACACTTTGTTGCATCGCCTTGCCGTGTGAGCACTAACTGCGGCTTCGCGCCCAGTGTCGTATCGAGCTGGAAACGAAATTAGCAATGAAACGCGTACCCCCACCTCACTCCGATAAGTGCTCACCTTGGGCGACTCCGGCTGCCAAACACAAATCAGCCCAGGCGCGCGCCTTGTCCTGACCGGAGCGCAGCAGGTAGCTTGGCGGGTAGGTCAGAACCACCGGCACACCTTGGTAACGATAGACCTTGCCGCGCAATTTGCCCAAAGGTAGCAGGGCGGCCGCTGGTGGGGTTTCGCTCAGCAGCAATTGCATGGCAAAACGACCCATCGCCAGAATCACCTTGGGGCGAATCAACTCAATTTCGCGGTTCAGATAGTTGGCGCATTTGGCTAATTCCTGCACTTCCGGAATCCTGGATAGCGCTGGTCGGCATTTCACAACATGGCTGAGGTAGGCCCTGCCACTCGGCCCGGCAAGTGGCAGGGCAAGACCGGCAACTGGCTGCAAGCGACTGACACCGACCGCGCGCAACATGTTGTCAAGTAACTTGCCTGCATCTTCGACAAACGGCAAGCCAAAGCGCTCTTGTGATTCATCAGGCGGATCCCCAAGCACCAGCCAGTCGCACTGCGTGGGCTGCGAAGGCACCGCCAACACTGGCGCACGCCGACCCTGGCACATGGCGCAGGCCTGGCACTGCGCCACGGCTGCGGCCAGCGCCGGCCAGTCCATGCCAGTAATGCCCAGTGGCAAATCGGTCAGCCCAACGGGTACTGGCGCAGGATCAGACTTGACCGGGATAATGCCGTGACGCACCACCGCAGGTCGTGCCGCAGGTGACAAATCTGATACATGATTTTGGCTTGTAGCGCCTTCTGAATGAGCACTTGGCACTTCATTTTCAATAGCAAACTGGCGATCAGAAACAGGCTCGGTCGCAGGCCACCAGACGTGCACACCCATCTCTTGCAGCATGGCGCGTTGACGGGCATCCAAATCTAGGCTCATGGCGTGATTTTCACAGACTCTGACTCACAATTGAAACCTCATTACCACCGCATCTTCACGCGTCCCAGCGCTTGCAGGGTAGTAATGTTTGCGCTGACCCACCTGGCGAAAACCATGCGCGCGGTAAACCTGTAGCGCCCGGCTGTTGCCAACGCGCGCCTCCAGCCACAGCCACTGGGCACCCTGACCCCTGGCCCAAAGCGCCAGCGCCTCCATCATGACCCGCGCCCAGCCTTGTTGCTGATGCTCCGGCGCCACCGTGATATTGAGCAAATGCACCTCCTCGAAGCCTTTCATGGCAACAAAATAACCCAGCAATGAGTCACCCGCCAGCAGCAGTTGAACTTGATAGCCGCAGTCCAGACAGTCCTGAAAATTGCGCCGCAGCCAAGGATGCTGGTGCGCCAACGCCTCCACGGCCAGGACCCGGTCCAGCAGTTGTTCCGTCAGCGGCTCAAAGCGAACTTCGAGGACCGGGCGAGATTCGAACGGATCTGGCTTCATTCAAAGCACTACGCTGTTAGCTGATGCCACCGCCTCGGCCTCTCCCAGCGTGCGGGCAATAGCAGCCCCCAACAGGCGCTTCTCGGCTGAGATATTGGCAGTCACACGCTCTGCCGTAGTCTGCGCCACTTTGTCACGAATGTAGATCGGCAGGGCATGCTCGGCAGCAACGCCCAGACCCGCCGCCAGCAGTTTGGGTGCCAGACGCAGCAGCGCCGTGGCGGTGGGCCAGGCCGGCACACGCTGCGCCAATTCAGGCAAGCGAGAAGCATAGGTTTGAAACGCGTTACCGGCCAGCACATCGACTCCATTCCAAACCAGACTTTCTGGTCGAATCAAGCTACACTGCTTTACCATATTGCACAAGCCACTCTCAAAAATATAGCTAGCGGTGTACATCTCATCCATGCGGGCATCCAGCATGGCGGTCACGGCAAAGTTGGCCGCATCGCCGCAAAGCCAGCGCGCCTCTTCGGCCACCGCCGCCAAAGTATCTACCGGCAACACCGGTACAGCCGCACCAAACCCCAGCCCTTGCGCCACCGAGCAGGCAGTGCGCAATCCCGTGAACGAGCCCGGCCCGGCACCAAACACGATGGCCGACAAATCCGCAAATTGCAACCCAGCTTGCGCCAGCAACTGCTGAATGTTCGGAATCAGGTGCGTTGAGGTCAGGGCGGCGCCGGGTGCCGTGTGCTGCCAGAGTTGCGCGTTAGCGCCGCTGCTACGCTGCACGGCGATCGACATCAACTCAGTACTGGTATCCAGGGCAAGTAAATTCAAAATCATAAAATCAGCCTCTAGAGCCCGTTTGTGTGGCGTATATCGCTTCTTTTTTTATAGCATTTGGCAAACTTGCACGCACGCCAAACAAAATTCCTGCAGTTACCAGCACCAGGCCCGCGATCAAATTCCAATGCAGCGGTTCGCCCAAAAAAAGCACTGCACCAAACGCCGACAAACCCGGCACCAGCGCCGTGATCATGGTTGAGCGCACCGGACCAAAGTACCGAATCATCTGAGTGAAAGTAATGCCCGAGATCACCACTGACCCCCAGCCCTGGAACAGCACCTGGAACAGCACATCCTTGAAGGGTGCCGTAAAAACATGCGCCTGAATCATCCCGGTCAGCGTCAGCAGGCTGTACACCGGTAGATAGGTCACAGCGGCAAAGGTGGTGATGGCAATGGTGGCACGCACCGCATTCAGGCCATAGTGACGGGCCAGCACACTGTAGGCGGCCCAGCACAAGGCTCCACCCATGAACATCAAGTCACCCAGCCAGACCTGCCCGCCGTCAAAGGCCCGCAGCAGGCTCACCCCCCCGACAACCAAATCGCCCAACACAATCAGCCCCAGACCTATGGCGCGCCCGGGGGTAATCCGATCGCGCAACAACCAGGCTGCCAGCAGCGCCGTCCACAACGGCAAACTGCCCGGCAACAGCACCGAGGCGTGCAAGGCCGGTGCATAAGCAAAGCCGCTGTAGGCCAGCAGCGCATACAGCAAGCCACCAAAGAGACCAACCGAAACGGTAATGCGCGCCGACAACGGCGACAGCCCCAGCCATGAGCCATTGCGAATGCTCCGGGCCAGATCCTGGCGCACCAGGTAAGCACCCCAAGGTAGCAAAATCAGCGACGCACCGACGATGCGGCAATAAGCGATGTCCAACGGACTCAGCAGACCACCACGCGCGGGGTCGGCCGAAGCGCGGGCGATCAAAATAAAAGATGTCCAGATCAGCACCGTCACCACCGCCGAGGCGATGCCAATGGTGCGAGGCGAAAAACGGGGAAGTACCGGCGGTATGGCAGTCATGAGCCGATTATCCGTGGCCGGCCAGCGCCGCCGCTACATCGGCAAATTGACCTCATCCAACTGCAAGGGGTTAAGGAATCGCTCGGCATATTGCCGGTAAATGCCTTGTTTCAAGAAAATATCGAACAAATCCGGATCAATGTGGCCGTCAAGTTTGAGTTTGTTCATGATGCCCATGGCTTGCGAGAGCTTCATACCCGGTTTGTAGGGCCGATCCGATGCCGTCAGGGCTTCAAAAATATCAGCAATCCCCATGATGCGCGCCTGTACTGACATCTGCTCACGGGTGAGCCCCTTGGGATAGCCCTTGCCGTCCATACGCTCATGGTGACCACCGGCGTACTCCGGCACGTTTTTGAGGTGTTTCGGCCAGGGCAATTTCTCCAGCATCTTGATGGTGGCCACAATGTGGTAATTGATGATGTCGCGCTCAGCCGCAGTCAAGGTGCCTTTGCGGATGCACAGATTTTCAATTTCATCGACTGACAACAAACCGGTTTGCAAACCATTCACACTGCGCCAGACATGCCGACTGCCGATGTCGCGCACCCGGTCGACATCAGCATCACGCATCACTTCACCGCCAATATTGGTAGCACGCAAAAAATCTCGATCCGAGTCGAGTGCCAACTGCAGCGTTCGCGCATTGCTCGCGGCCAAACTCTCGGCCTTGGCATCAAGCACCGGGCGCAGCGCCAATTGCTGGCGTAGCGCCGCAATTTCAGCATCCCGTTTCAACACCTCAAAACGGGTGTCAATCAGTTCCATCCTGTCAAACAGCGTCTGCAGCTTGGTGGCCTTGTCAACCACGTGCACCGGTGTCGTCATCTTGCCGCAATCGTGCAGCAAGCCGGCAATTTTGAGCTCGTAGCGGGCCAGGTCGTCCATCACAAAGGCCGCCATCGGACCCTCAGAAGTTCCCGCCACCGCCTCGGCCAGCATCATGGTCAACGCTGGCACCCGCTGACAGTGGCCACCGGTGTAGTGCGATTTTTCATCAATCGCCAGATTGATCAGACCAATGAAGGCCTCAAATAAGTCCTCCAACTGCGTCATGAGCAAGCGATTGCTCAGGGCAATGGCCGCTTGTGAGGCCAGGGACTCGGCCAGTTGCTGATCTGCTGCTGAAAAGGCCACCACGTCGGAAGTCCCCGGCTCCTGCGCGTTGATCAATTGCAGCACCCCGATGACATCGCCCTCATGGTTACGCATCGGTACCGTCAAAAATGATTTTGAACGATAGCCGGTGCTTTGATCAAACAAGCGTGTGCCGGAAAAATCAAAATTGGGCTCGGCATAGGCATCATTGATATTGACGGTGACCCGGTGAATCGCTGCATAGGCAGCCACCATCGAGTCGTTGGGTGCCCCCTTGGCAGTGCGCAGCGGCAAGTCTGGAAAGTCGATGGCTTGGCGGGCCGAGCCGCCCATGGCGATCTTCAGCGAATCTGTTCTCAATATCTCAAAGCGCAGGGTTTCCCCATCTTCAGCCATGCTGTACACCGTGCCACCGTCGGCATGGGTAATGGCTTTGGCGGCCAATAAAATCTGCTCCAGCAGTCGTGTGGTATCGCGCTCTTTGGACAGTGATGCACCAATCACGTTCAACTGTTCAAGGCGTTTGAGCAAATCTTCGACCGTGTTGACTTCAATTTTTCTGCTTTGGGCGTTCATGGTGGTACCGAATACTATTTGGTGACAAAAGTGAAAGAGCCATCCCAATCAGCAGGTGGCGGATTCTGGACGAAATGCTCAATCCGGCTGGCATAGAGACTGTACAGTCGGCGCTCCGGGAAGAGTTGCAACAACCGGGCAAATCCATCGGTCGCCAATGGCCAATTTTGCGCGCGGTATTTTGCCAGTGCCGCGTCGAGCAGCAACAACTCGTCGCGCTCCTGCTCATTCAATTGATCCAGCGGGCCTAAGGGTTCGTAAATCTTGACCGGTTTGTCTTTGCCCTTGACCCGCACGCAGTCCAACTCACGAAACGCAAAGTCAGGCACCGCAGCACGAGTGAACTCGCTGACCATGACCTGCACACCATATTCCTTGGTCAGACTCTCCAGACGTGAACCCAGATTGACCGCGTCACCCATCACGGTGTAGGCCAGACGAAACTCCGAACCCATGTTGCCAACCGTCATTTCGCCGGTATTCAGACCCACGCCAATTTTGATGGGTGGCCAGCCCTTGGAGGCGAAGTGGTCCTGCAGGGCATTCAGTTCAGCAACCATATCCAGCGCCGCCAGCAAGGCATGGCGGGCATGTTCCGGATCAGTCAGGGGCGCACCCCAAAACGCCATGATGGCATCACCCATGTACTTGTCGATGGTGCCACGGTGGCGGTGAATGACTTTGGTCATCGGGGTCAGAAACTCGTTCATGAGTTGTGTCAACTGCTGCGGATCCAACCCCTCAGAGATGGTGGTAAAACCACGCACGTCCGAAAATAGCACCGTCAATTCGCGGCTGGAACCGGCCAGCGAGTAAGCCCCTGGGTCTTTCGCCATTTCATCGACCAGCTCAGGCGGGACATATTGCCCGAACAAGCGAGCAAGTTGTCGCTTGGCGCGCGAATCGACAAAAAACCCATACGACATATTGAATACAAAAAGGAAACTGATCATCAACAAGCCCGATGCCAGCGGCAAAATCATGTGTTTGAACTGCCAGAAATAGAGATTGACAGCCACAGTCGCCAGCGACAGGACGGCTGTCAGCAAAGTGGCACCCACCGGGCTGAATGCCGGCAAGGCCAGGGCCACAAATACGCCCGTGAGCAGCAGCAGCACCAGTTCCAGCCCTAGCACATAGGCCGGGCGTTCCTTGATATTGCCGTCCAGCATGCCGGCGATCAGGTTGGCGTGCAACTCCACCCCGGCATAAGAATCCTGCATGGGAGCAGTGCGTAAGTCCAGCAAGCCGGGCGCGGTGGTCCCGACCAGAACAATGGCCCCGCGCAAGACCTCTGGATCGACCTTGGCGTGCAACACATCGCTGGCCGAGACATAGACAAAACTTCCCTGCCTGCCACGGTACGGCACCAGCGCCGCCATCTCAGCATCCACCGGGATACGGTGCTGGCCCAATTTGAGCGCTTCCAGCGCCACCGAGTCCGCCGCCCCACCTTCATAAAGCAGTTCCAGCCTAGGCTCCCGGATCACCATTTTGACCATTGCCAGACTCAGCGTCTCGTACAGAGCACCGTCAAATAACTGCAGCAGCGAAACTCGCCGGATCACGCCATCCGGGTCAATCATGGGCGAAGCATTGAAGAAGCCCGCTGTGGGTGCGGCTTGTTGCAACAACGCCAGGTTGGCAGAATACCCACTGGCCAGCATGGCTCCCACGCTCTTAGGGTCAAAACTGCCTTTGGGCAAGGCGGGTGCTGGCAAAACCCCCACCTGGCTGTCAGACTGGGCATCATGGCGCAGGTAATAACCCAGCGCAATACGGCGGTTCTTCAGGC
This sequence comes from uncultured beta proteobacterium, assembly GCA_903927495.1. Taxonomy (GTDB): domain Bacteria; phylum Pseudomonadota; class Gammaproteobacteria; order Burkholderiales; family Burkholderiaceae_C; genus Rhodoferax. The sequence continues at coordinate 2,987 of CAIYNH010000413.1, read as the reverse complement.
TGTTGGCAAATATCTGGTCATACATCAAGGTCGGCCTGAGTCGCTTCAGGGCTTGCTCAAACTCTTTGCTGTTCTTGAAATCCGCGTGCGCGAGGGTTTCGAGTTGAGCAAGGCCTGAGCTTTGGTCGTGCTCGGCAAACAACACATCGAACCCCAGCACATCAATTTTGTAGTGATCAAACAGCACATCCATCATGTGGGCGATTTTGTTGCGGGGCCAAGGCCAGTGCCCCTGCTGCTGCAGGCTTTTCTCGTCAATGTCAACCACCACAATCCGCTTGTCGACCGTGCCCGGCATGGTCCATTGCAAGCGCAAGTCGTAAGTGTAATTTTCAAGCCGGTGCACAAAACCCAGATCGATTACCCCGGCAGCGTTGAGCAGCAACATCGGCACAATGAGGAGACTCAGGCCGATACGCACGGCATGCAATTTCAGAAAATCAGTACTTTTCATAGGGGGTACCTGCTCCTCAATCTGGTGTGACAGCTCGGAAAAGCCTCATGTTAATACCGATCAGAACCGTGAAAACGTACTCGGCAGACCACTGTTGGCCCAACCCGCAGTTTCCTGCTGCGGGTCATGATCCAGTCGGGCCGAAGAATTACGCATTCGGTGCGACAACTCACGCGCGATGTTTTGGCTGATTTTCAGGGCCGCCCCAGGGCACTGCTGCGCCAGAGTCGCCAGACTGTGATTATCCAAAAACACGGCCTGCAAAGGGGTGTCGGCCCGGGCCGTGGCTGAGCGCGAGCCGCCGTCAACAAAGCCCATTTCGCCGACAAACTGCCCTGGACCGAAGGTTGCCAGACGCGATGCATCACCACTGCCCGACAAAATACTGACCGTGCCCTCCTCCAGCATCCAGACACCATCAGCATCCTCGTACTGGAGGAACAAGGCCTCGCCTTGGGCCAACTGGCGAATCTCACCCAACATCAGCACCACCGTCAGGTCATCATCCCGAATATCTTCGAGCAGCAAATTGTTTTCTGCCCGCACACTGAGCAACTTGATGGGTACAACTGCCGAGGTTTTCAGCAAATGATCTTCGCACACCTCAACACCCCGATCCAGATCAATGCAGAGCACGACACCCGGCAATGCCAACACCGCCTGGCGCAGTTCCTCGGAGGCGGTCTGGCGCTCGCCCGTGACAATCACGGTCAGTTGCCGCTCCACCATGGCGCGAATCAGCCAAACCAGCGCGCCCAGACCACTCGGATCGACATCATGAACCCGACTCACATCCAGCACCACTGACTTGGCATCGCGGTGCAACTCATCCAGCAATTGCGTCAACCGAGTGCTATTGCCAAAAAACAGATGCCCGGTGAGCTGCAATATGCCCACCTCACGAGAGGACTGCTCCAGCAAAGTGATTTCGCTCAAACTCCTGACCCGACGCGAACGGTATTGACCCAGATCCGCCCAACGCGAAGTCAGGCTGCCAGAGACACGGCGCAGCACCGCCAGGCAGGACAAGCCGACACCCATGAAACATGCCCAGATCAGATTGCCAAAAATCCCGACCAAAGAAATCACTGCGGTAATCCAGAAGCCCAAATCGCCGGAGCCCGCCCGCCGCCAGCGCCGGGTCCTCAGCATTTCAAACAAACGGTTTTTGAACGCGGGGTCAACCATCAAAGGTGCCTGCAACACAAATAAACCGGCCATCACGCCGGCTGGCAGTACCAGTAGCCAGTTGCCCACGAACAGCAGCAGCACCCCGGTCAGCAGCAGGCTACTCCAAGCTGCAACCACACCCCGGCCACCCGCCAGCCTGCTGGCCAGACTGCGCAGCGGGGCACCGGTGCAAGGCACACCACCCAACAAGGCGCTGGCCAGATTGGCACCACCTAACACCAGCAACTCGCGGCTGGCATCAATGCGCAAACCAAAACGCGACTCGAGCATGTTGTTGGCGGTGAAAGATTCAAGAATCATCACCATGGCCAGCGTCACGGCACCCGGCAAGCCCGTCACCAACAAAGCCCCCAATTGCGACTGGAGCAACAAGTCGGGCCACAAGCCAACACCAATCCAGGACAAGTCGTAACTCAACTCTTGATTGACCGGGCTTAGCGGTGCCACCAGCACGACGTGCACCACCAAGCCGACTACCACTGCCAACAACATCGACGGAAAAACCCGCAACACGCTCAATTGCAATTGCAGCCGCGGCCATAGCGTAAAACCAAGCACCATCGCCAGCGCTACCCATGCGGCAAGCCAGCTGCTGCCCAGCACCTGTTTGGTGGCCAGCCACACCAGCAAGACCGCCGTGCTGTTGCTGATCCCAGCCGTCACGGTACTGGGAATCATTTTAAAAATATTGCCCAGCCGGAACAATCCTGCCAGCAACACCAGCACACTGGCCAAGGCAAACAGCAGACTGCCCGCAGCCAAACCCGTCAGGAACTGTTGCCCCGAAAGTGTGATGCCGTGGTTTGCCGGGCCAGCACTGGCCACCCCCAATTGCAAAACGAGTGCCGCATACGCGGTCAGCGATGCGGCCCGGGTACTTGGGAGTATGGCGGGGTGGCCTTTGAAGAGCAGACCCACGGCTGGTACCGCGGTCGCGGTGATCAGCGTTGCCCACAACGCCGGTGCCAACGACTGGCTGCCAAAAAAACCCAAATAAACCAGAATCGGTCCGATGCTAGTAGCGATCCCGTGAATGGTGGACTCTAGGCCACCACTTAGTTCTGTGCGAAGGTTGGTCTTGTGCTCTGAAGTCATAAAGCAATTTGTCTTTGTATCTTTAGTAGGCGTTTGCGTCCATCGTAATCGACTCAGCCCACAGATTTGTCGAATTCAAAATGTGAGGCCCAAAAACCAAGTCTTGCGGGGTTGCAACAGCAGCGCTGATGTCGGCTATGAACTGCGACCCAGCGGCCTAGAATGTGCCGATGACCCAGACTCACACCTCCGCGCTCGTGCCTGAGAGTATGCCCACCTTGCACCGGCGCAAACTGCCCATTGGCAT
>CAIYNH010000412.1 GCA_903927495.1 uncultured beta proteobacterium | reverse complement strand
TGTGTTGCCCATTTCATCGACAGGATACTGAGGATTGCAATAATTCAGGTGGTGACACTGAATTCGGGCCAATCCCGCATTGACTATGGACCGTAACTGCCCAGCTGCGGAGCCGATTAAATCAAGGCATCCGTGAAGACGCTGCTTCCGTGCTTTCAAGAGCACTTCAACCCGATTTTCATCAGTGACCTGGCCCAGGTAGACTACCGTCCCTTTCGAACTTGCTTCTTCGATTAGGATCCGCACAGGATCGTGGCTGGCATCAACGTCGCCAGCGAGCAACAGAACCACCGCCACATCCTTATTTTCGAGTAACGCTATGATTGTCCCATAGTACAAGTCAATCAACGGGTGACTTGTAGCATCGCCAATAAGAAGGCCAAGTCTCATCCTTGTTTCGGGTTTCGGAATTGTCTCCAAAGGCGTCAATTTGCCTCCAGTAGGACAGGTACTTGCCATCGTGAGGAGATATCGAGCTTCTAGATTTGCAGACCTGGAGTAGGCCAAGCTGATTTGCTTTAACAAGTCACAGTTCAACTCAACACGGAGCAAGAGCATGTTATTCAATTGTGATGGTGTCAAAGATGGCAGCGGCGCATTTGAAGAAGTTGAACACTGTCTTGCTTGCCTCTTCAACAATTGTGCCAAGCGTTCCAGTCCCTGCTTCAAGACTTTGTAAACTGCGTTCATGCGAAGCCGATAAAGGAGTGTGCAGAACATGTCTGCCTTTTTAGAAGCTGCTGGCGTTTTCAAGTCGACGGATGGACCCAGTTGAGACTGCAATTGACGAATGCGTCCACGTTGTTGCACTTCAAATGGCACGATCCCTGAGCAAACCCAGCAAACGAACCGAACATCATCTCCTTCCACAGTGCACGCACAATCATGGCATACACATGAGCCGCAGCAAGTGCACACGTTATGATTTGAAGGTTCAGATACTGTTGGTACTCCTTCCGCGGCAGGTACTTCGTCCGGGTCCTCACGAATTTTGCATTCCGTTTGACAAAACAAGCACTTGACGTAAGGTAACAGATCTGCAGGGCTCCACGTTGGACCAGGATTGTCACTCGTTGTCCTGCATTCTTCACACAGCCAAGCGCCTGCCCGATCTGCCCCTTCGATCCGAAGGCATGCAATGCAGCGCTGAGCGCAACGGCAATTTGAGCAGCATACGAATTGAAGATCTGAATCGGAAGCACCCAACCCACAAGGATCACACCATACCCCAGGCTTCTCTATACAAGCATGAGCAGCATTTCCAATGGCACGCCTTTTGGCTAATACTGCATCGGATTGTCCAGGAACCATAGCTACCATTTGGGCTGTGCGCTTTGCCGGCTCAGGCCGCTCAGCTGCCTTGGAGGCCAGACGCCACGACCCGGGTCGAGGCTGTTTTGAGCGTGAGGCGTGTGTTGTTGCGTCAAGCAAGTGAACGAATTTTCCGCCATCAGGCCCCTGTCCATAGTCGACGATAGAATATCCTGAACGGACTTTCCCTTTCTTACCATTCGGAGCATCGGTGGTTCCATCTGAGATAACTTCGACAAAACCTGGATACCATCCCTCGTAATCGCGATCTTTCCAATATACTTCGACACGATCCCCCCTGCGAACTTGAGGAGGCCTGACCATCGAAATCAATGGTTTGTCGGCATCTGAATCCGATGTGTCGTCATTTGCATCCGATTGAGTAGCCTGTGCATCAACACCATGAATGTCAAATTGTATATCATGATAATGTGTTGAGGTTTGGCCCCGTTTGGGCAATGAAAATCAAACGCGTCTGAGATGGAAATTACCTGTGAAGAAGCCGCCGCCGCTGGCGCTGCCCCAGCCGTCGCCCCACTGCAAACTTGAGGATTCTTGCCCCGCTGATTCAATGGTAGGTCGTCATCGTCAACTGGGGCGGTCGCCGCGGTCCTGAGTAGACCATGCCCGGGGCCGCCCCTTCCAGCCGCGGTGCTCGAAGGCGGCGGCCCGCTTCCGGCTGCCGGAGTAGCCAAGAGATCGAGATTCGACAAGAGATCG
>CAIYNH010000411.1 GCA_903927495.1 uncultured beta proteobacterium | reverse complement strand
GGCAACGGCACAGGCTACCGGATGGCCGCTGTAGGTATAGCCATGGTTGAACTCGCCGCCTTTTTCAATCAACACCTGAGCCACACGGTTACCGACCATCACCCCCCCAAGCGGGATGTAGCCGCTTGTGACTGCCTTGGCAAACGTCACCAAATCAGGTTTGTAGCCGAATTTCTCGTATGCAAACCAGTGACCCAGGCGGCCAAAGGCACAAATCACCTCATCGCTGATGAGCAAGATGCCATATTTATCGACGATGCGCTGAATCTCGGGCCAATAGGTATTGGGTGGAATGATCACGCCACCCGCGCCCTGTATTGGTTCAGCAATAAAGGCCGCAACCTTTTCTGCACCAATTTCGAGAATCTTGGCTTCCAACCAACCCGCAGCACGTAACCCAAAGTCATCCGCAGATTCACCAGGCAGCGCATTTTCAAAAAAATACGGTTGCTCAACGTGACAAATGTTGGGTATGGGAAGGTCACCCTGGGCATGCATGCCACTCATGCCGCCGAGTGATGCACCCGCCATGGTGCTACCGTGGTAGGCATTATGGCGACTGATGATGACCTTGCGCTGTGGTTGACCCAGCAAATCCCAGTATCGGCGCACCATGCGCACATTCGAGTCATTGCTTTCGCTGCCGCTGCTTGAGTAAAAAACATGCTCAAAACTGCGGTCACCCATCTTTGGTGCAAGCGCTGCCAGGCGGGCTGCGAGTTTCACAGCGGGAACATTGGTGGTTTGAAAAAAACTGTTGTAGAACGGCAATTTCAGCATCTGCTGGTAGGCAGCCTCTGCCAGTTCCTTGCGTCCATAACCGACGTTGACACACCACAAGCCGCTCATGGCATCGAGCATCTTGTTACCTTCAGAATCCCAGATGTAAATCCCCTCACCCTTGGTGATCACCCGCGCACCCCTTGTGGCGAGATCACCATGGTCAGTAAACGGATGTATGAAGTGGGCGCTATCGAGGGCCTGGATGTCCTGTGTATCCACCAGTTGGTGTGAGGTTGTAGGGTTCATCAAGCGTTTTCCTTTTATGAGTCAAATAGTTGTTTAAGGCATACCAGATAAGCACAGCTAGCTACACATGCAATAGCAAGTGCTCACGCTCCCAAGGTGAAATAACCTTCATGAACTCATCAAATTCAAGTTCTTTGATTTCCGAATACACAGTAATGAACTCTTTGCCAAGTACCTCATGCAATTCAGACTCTCGACGCAGCCAGTCCAGCGCTTCCCCCAGACTTCGTGGCAAGGCATACGGCGACAAATAGGCATCACCCTTCATTTCGGGCTTGGGCATGATCTTGTTTTTCAGCCCTAAATAACCACAAGCCAATGTCATGGCCAGCGCCACATACGGGTTGGCATCGGCACCAATGACACGGTTTTCAACCCGACGCGCTTCGGGCGATGAGATCGGTGAGCGAATCCCCACCGTGCGGTTGTCATAGCCCCATTCAATGTTGATGGGGGCTGCAGTATTGCGTGAGAGTCGCCGGTAGCTATTCACATAGGGAGCCACTAAAACCATCGCTGCCGGGATGTAGCGCTGCAGCCCACCGATATAGTGCATGAACGCCGCCGAGGGTGTGCCATCTTCATTGCTAAAAATATTCTTGCCGGTGGCAATATTCAAAATACTTTGGTGCACATGCATGGCACTGCCGGGTTCACCTGCGATTGGTTTGGCCATAAAGGTCGCGTACATATCGTGCCGCAACGCTGACTCACGCACAGTGCGCTTGAAAAAGAACACTTCATCTGCCAAACCCAACGGTTCAGCGTGAAAAAAGTTGATCTCCATCTGCCCTGCACCAATTTCGTGAATCAGGGTATCGACATTCAGTTCCATCTTGTCTGAATAGTCGTAAATCTCCTCGAACAGTGGGTCAAACTCGTTCACGGCATCAATGCTATAGGCTTGGCGCGAGGTCTCGGCACGGCCACTGCGACCAATCGGCGGGCGCAACAAGGTATTCGGGTCGGTGTTGCGGGCTGTCAGGTAAAACTCCAATTCAGGCGCAACGATCGGTTGCAAACCTTCAGCTGCAAACAAGTCGCAGACCCTGCGTAACACCGTGCGCGGGGCAAATGGGACCAGATTGCCACGGTGATCAAAACAGTCGTGTATCACCTGCGCGGTGGGGTCAGTGGCCCAGGGCACGATGCGCACAGTGGATGGATCTGGGCGCAGTTGCATGTCTTTGTCTGTGGGGTCGATGACATCGTAATAGGGGCCACTTTCTGGAAACTCCCCGGTTACGCCCATGGCCACCACCGATTGCGGCAAGCGCATGCCGCGGTCTTCGGTGAACTTGCCACGCGGCAAAATCTTGCCTCTCGCAACACCGGTCAAGTCGGGCACCAGACATTCAACCTCGGTCACTCGTCGCTCATTGAGCCACTGTTCCAGATCGTTGAAATTCATCGATTTTTTATCATCCATAGTTTGCTCCGGGCGGTACGGGTCAGCCTCGTCATAAAAAAGATCCAAAGACCATTGTGGCCTCAAAATTGGCTCACAATCAGAGCCATTTAAACCAAACAGATGGTGCCACTTTATGCTTTCAGAGCTGCTTCTGACTGAAATTTCGCGCTCCGGTGGATCCTCAAGGCTGCCCTTGCATCGGCAACTTTACGAAGCGCTCAGGCGTGCCATCCTGGACGGTAAGCTCACAGCTGGCGAACGCTTGCCATCCAGCCGTGAGCTCACTATGGATCTGCACATTTCGCGCAACACCGTGGTGGCGGCGATCAATCAGCTAACGGTGGAAGGCTATTTGACCAGCCGGGTGGGCAGTGGCACGTTTGTAAACGAGGGTGTACCAAAAATTGGAACACAACGACAACCCTCGCAAAAGGATCAGCAGGCTAGCCTGTCGCCGCGTGGACAATTGTTGTGCAGCTCGTTTTGCGCCTCAGAACTCGAAATTCAGCCCTTTACCCCTGGCATTGCCGACTTCAGCGCGTTTCCGGTAACACTCTGGCAGCGGTTGCAAAACAAACACTGGCGCATGACCTACCCCGAGATGCTGGATTACAGCAGTTCCGGCGGCTACGCGCCGCTGCGCCGTGCGGTGGCCGACTACCTGCGGGTATTTCGTAGCGTGCCGCTGGACATCGAACAAATTATTATCACCAGCGGCACCCAGGAGTCACTTGAACTCTGCTCACAGTTGCTGGCGGATCATGCTGACACGGTCTGGCTGGAAGACCCGGCCTATTGGGGTGCCATCAAAGCTTTTATGGCCACAGGTCTAACCATGCATGCCATTGCCGTCGATGAGCAAGGCATTGCGCCGCAAACCCGGGACGACAGCACGCCACCACGACTGATTTATGTCACCCCCTCTCACCAGTACCCGACGGGAGCCGTGATGTCGTTGGCGCGTCGCCACCAAATCCTGTCACTGGCGCGCCAGCACCAAGCATGGATACTGGAGGACGATTACGACAGCGAGTTCCGCTTCAGTGGCCCGCCCATCTCCTCCTTGGCTGGACTCGACACCGATGAGCGAGTAATTTACCTGGGCTCATTTTCTAAGGTGCTTTATCCCGGACTTAAATTGGGCTACATGGTGGTACCAAAAGGCTTGGCCAGCGCCTTCAAACGAGCCCATTACGACCTGAACCGACCCGGTCAGATGCCGGTTCAAGCTGCCCTGGCCGAATTCATTGACATGGGCCATTTCGCTAGCGCCTTGCGCAAAGCGCGCCAAAGTTATGCCCAACGACGTACCAGCCTGCTGGCCGCATTACGCCCTTGCCTGGGCGAGCAAGCCAAAATTACGGGTGCCGAGCAAGGCTTGCATTTGTGTTTGCGCTTGCCAGGCTCGCTGGACGATCAGATGTTGGCCAGACAGCTTGGTAAATTGGGCTTGACGGTACGTCCGCTTTCAGGCTACTGCATCAGGCGCCGAGACCTTCGGGGGCTGATCATTGGTTACGGTTACGCACCTTTGGCCGAAATTGACCATTTTGGTCCCATTTTGGCGAATGCCCTGCTGCTTGCACTAAAGCGCATGGAGCCGGTTTGTTGCCAAGTGCACATGGATTGACCACTTCAGCCTCGCTCTCCGACTTGCTATCTGACTAGATTTTGAACCCACTCAGCCGGAGAAGTTGGGCGGTCTCAAACATGGGTAATCCCATGATGCCGCTGTAACTACCACTCATGTGCGAGATAAGCGCTGCCGCCCTGCCCTGCACCGCGTAGGCACCGGCTTTTCCCATGGGTTCACCACTCGCTACATAAGTTGAGATTTGCGCCGCATTCATTGCCGCAAAAGTGACTTTGGAAATTGACAACGCCTGCTGACGCTGCGCGGGGGTACCCAGGGCCACGGCGGTCAGGACACGGTGCGTCTTACCCGACAAAGCGGCCAGCATGCGCACGGCATCAGCGGCATCGACAGGCTTACCAAAAATGACGCGGCCCAGCGCAACGGTGGTGTCTGAGCACAATATAGGTGCCGCTGGCAGCCCCCGGAGCTTGAGTCGTTGTAGTGCGGCATCCAATTTGAGTTGGGTGACCCGCTCCACGTAAGCCACTGGTGACTCACGCGGCAACACGGCTTCAAGCGCTTCAGCATCTTCATCGGCGTCAGGCAGCAGCAACTCATAAGCCACACCCAATTGCTCCAGCAACTGTCTGCGGCGCGGGCTTTGCGATGCCAAATAAATCATTGCGGTCATCTTGAGTTATTCCATTTTCAAATCATTCATATCAAAACCGCCAAGCGCTGGCAGTTCTGGCGACAAGGCTGGGCCACAACGACAATCATGGTTCAGACAGACAACTATTCCCGGTGGTAGGGGTGGTTGGCGTTGATCGACCAGGCGCGGTACAACTGCTCAATCAACAGCACCCGCACAAAAGCGTGAGGCAAGGTCAGATCCGACAGACGAATACGTTCATGAGCTGCTTGCCTGAAAGCCGGATCAAGACCATCTGGCCCGCCAATCACCAGCGCCACATCATCACCCGAGAGTTGCCACGCCTGCAGTTTGCTGGCCAAGGCCAGCGTACTCATGGATGTGCCGCGCTCATCCAGCGCCACGATCCGAAAGCCTTTGGGAATGGCTGCCTCAATGCGGGTACGCTCGGCAGCGTACAAGGTTTCGAGCGATTTGGAGGCACGGGGCTCGGTTTTGACTGCCTTGAGTTCGACCTTCAACTCAAAGGGAAAGCGCTTGGCGTAGTCCTCCCAAGCAGTTTGCGCCCAATCGGGCACGCGTTGACCGACAGCAACGATCAGCAGTCGCACAACGCAACGTCAGGGTTTGCGAATGGCTGGGCGTTTGCTTGGGGTTTTTACTGCAGCCATTTTTTTAGCCGCCGGCTTCACCGGTGCATTCACCACCAATGTTTTGATTTTGGCTTTCACCACGGACGCTTTGGCCGCAGATGTTTTGCCTGCGACGGGTGCAGCACTTCGGCGCGCAGGTTTGCTTGCAGCTGGCTTAGGGCTGACCGCTTTCGCAGCCATGTTCTTTTTGACCTGAGCTTTGGACGGAAACTCTTCAGCGACCCCCTTCTTGGCGGCGCTGGAACGTTTTAGACTCTCGGCTTGCTTGGAGCTGACTTCCTTGAGTGGTTTGGCGACCACCTTGGCCTCCGGTTTGGCCGCACCCAATTTCAGGCGCACTGGCTTTTCGCCCCACAGTTCTTCAAGGTTGTAGTAGAGGCGATATGTGGGTTGCATGACGTGCACCACGGCCTGACCACAATCGACAATGATCCACTCGCCGTTGGCCTCACCCTCCATCCGTGGCTTGGGAAAACCCGCTTCGCGCACCGCATCCATGACACTAAAAGCTAGCGCTTTGGTTTGTCGATTTGAGGTGCCCGAGGCGATGATTACACGTTCGAACAACGAAGACAAATGCTCAGTATCGAACACCACCACATCTTGTGCCTTGACGTCTTCCAGACCATCCACGATGGCGCGTTGCAGTTTTTGCACGTCCTTTTTAACCACAGTGCTGCTGGCAAGCTTGCTGGCCGGCTTGGTCACTGGCTTGGTCACCGCTTTGAGTGTGGATTTAGCGGCCGTTTTTGCGGCCGTCTTGGCAGGCGCTTTGGGTGTGGTTTGGGTAGTCATCAATTCGATTGGTAAAGGTGGTGGGTGGCAATATACCGTGCAACGGGCTCGGACACCAGTGTTTGCACCGATTGTCCGGTGCAAACCAGGGTGCGAATCTGGGTTGCACTCAGTTGCATGGCTGGCAATGTCAGGTGCAAAAAACGTTCAGGAAACAATTTCTCAGCATCAAATAAGGTCCCGGCGCATACTTGATCTGCACGAGCAGCTACACAAATTATAGCGGTTTGCAAAATCTGTTGCCACGCCCGCCAGCGCGTCAACGCTGCCGCTTGGTCTGCGCCCAAAATTAAATACAGTTCTGCACCAGGTTCGGCACTCGCCACGCTCTTCAAGGTATCGATGGTGTAGCTCGGCCCGCTGCGGTCCATCTCCTGGGTATCGATGCAGACCTGCGGCATACCTGCAAATGCCAGTCGCACCAGCGCTAATCG
>CAIYNH010000410.1 GCA_903927495.1 uncultured beta proteobacterium | reverse complement strand
TTTCACGTTAATTGCTTCTATGACGGTCAATCTGCTCGACTACGACCTCGAGGGCTTGACCGTTTTTTGTGAGCGGTTGGGTGAAAAGAGGTTTCGTGCGGTCCAGTTGTTTCGCTGGATTCATCAAAAGGGTGCCCGTCAATTCGACGACATGAGCGACCTTGCCAAATCACTGCGTGAAAAACTCAAGGGCATAGCTGTTATCCGGCCACTTGAAGTTGTATCTCAGCAAATATCGAGTGACGGAACCATTAAATGGCTGTTCGATGTGGGTGACGGGAATGCAGTTGAGACGGTTTTTATCCCAGAGCAGGATCGCGGGACTTTGTGTGTATCTTCTCAGGCTGGATGTGCCATGGGATGCCGTTTTTGTTCTACTGGTCATCAAGGCTTCAGTCGCAATCTCAAATCAGGTGAAATCGTTGCGCAGCTTTGGTTCGCCGAATTCTATTTACGCGAATACTTGCAGAGTGAAGAGCGTGTCATCTCCAACGTGGTGATGATGGGAATGGGTGAGCCATTGCAGAACTATACCGAGCTGATACCGGCACTGAAGGTCATGCTTGATGACCACGGTTATGGTTTATCGAAGCGGCGTGTGACCGTTTCTACGTCCGGAATCGTACCGAAGATTGATAAACTTGCGCTTGACTGTCCTGTAGCGCTGGCCGTTTCATTGCATGCCTCGAATGATGCCTTGCGCGATCATTTGGTGCCATTGAATCTGAAGTACCCACTGCAGGAGTTACTGGCAGCTTGCGTTCGTTATTTGGATCATGCACCCAGAGATTTCGTGACGTTTGAGTATTGCATGCTTGATGGTGTAAATGACCAGGACGAGCACGCCCATCAGTTGGTTCAACTGGTTAGATCTCAGGGGCAAGCCAGTTCCTGGTGCAAGTTTAATTTGATTCCGTTCAATCCATTTCCGGCCTCAGGTTTATTGCGATCTGGCCCGGCACGGGTGATTGCGTTTGCAGGGATTCTGAGCGATGCCGGAATAACCACCACGATTCGCAAGACTCGCGGTGAGGATATTGATGCAGCGTGCGGACAATTGGCTGGAGATGTCAAAGACAGAACCCGGGTCTTGCACCGCATGGCCCGACAGCGGACACAGATGTTGAAGCCTGTGACCACTTTGGTAAACGTTGGCACGGAGGTTTGAAGCATGAACAGTTGCAGTTGTTTTTGGCATGATCGCCTTCTGATACTTTTTATGTCCGCGCTGGTGCTTGCGGGTTTTGGTGTCATGGGCGGATGCGCGAGTAAACCAGACACCATCGGAGTCAGTGCCAACCGGGGAGAAATTGTGACTGACTCAGATGAGTCCAACACCCGTAAACGGGCACGTATCAGGCTGGAGTTGGCGCTTGGCTATCTGGAACAAGGAAAAACCAGCATTGCGCTCGACGAGCTCAAACAGGCGATTGCAGCAGATGCCAATTTTCCTGATGCCTACAGCCTGCGGGGTTTAATTTACATGAGACTCAACGACTTTGGGTTCGCGGAAGAGAGCTTCAGCAAGGCCATCTCAATGAGTCCAAATGATGCCAATATATTGCACAATCTTGGCTGGCTTAAATGTCAACAGGCGCGTTATCCCGATGCCTTTAGGTATTTTTCTCAGGCATTGGCTAACCCTGCATACGGCGAGCGTGCCAAGACGTTCATGGCGCAGGGTTTGTGTCAAGTAAGGGCGGGCATGCCTTTGGAGGCTGAACAGAGTTTGCTGAAGGCCTATGAGTACGATGCAAGCAATCCGGTGACTGGTTACAACCTCGCTAACGTATTGTTTCAAAAAGCCGAATACGTGCGCGCCCAGTTTTATATTCGACGCTTGAATAACAGTGAACTGGCCAATGCCGAGTCACTATGGCTGGGTATCAAGGTCGAGCGGCGCTTGACCAACAACGAAGCCATGATGCAATTGGCAAGTCAGTTGCAAAAGCGCTTTGCCCACTCGCGTGAGGCAGCAGCTTATGGTCGTGGGGCTTTTGATGAGTGAGCAAAGTCCCCATGAAACAGATTCGACCTTATTGGTTGACCAAAACATGTCTGTATTGTCTGCGGGTGCTCGATTGCGAGTTGCCCGTGAAGCCCAAGGCATGCACATAGCAGCGTTGGCCGTGACCTTGAAAGTGCCAGTCAAGAAGCTTGAGGCTTTGGAGTCGGATCGATTTGACTTACTGACTGACACTGTCTTCGTGCGTGCCTTGGCCTTAAGCGTCTGCCGGATTTTGAGGATCAATCACGAGCCGGTGATGTCCAAATTGCCGCAGCCTGAAGCGCTACACATCAAAACCGATGAGACCGGACTGAATGCCCCCTTCAGATATGTGAGTAGGACCTCAGGCACAGCCTTGCGCGCTCAGTTGACAAAGCCGGCTGTGATCATTGTTTTATTCTTGCTGGCAGGAATTTTTGCCATTTTGCTTCTCCCTGAAGGAGCACCTTCTATGCGTGAAGCCGGTTCGGTCACTGCGCCTGGGTTCACAGTTGCACCTGAAACAACCGTGAATCCGGCTCAGAACCCAGAATTCGTTGCATCTGTCAGACCTACTGGTTTGGTTGGAACTGAGGGTGTGCTTGTGACTGGAAATACTGCAACTTCTGAGGTGCAGAGTTTGCCAACGCAGATTTCTTTGTCAACTGTGGAGAATGCCGCAACAGTCGAGTCCATAGCGACAACGGGTACGCTTGTTTTGCAAGCGCGTGGCATCTCGTGGGTTGAGGTTACTGATGCCAATGGGATATTGCAACTCCGCAAGACGATGGGTTTCGGTGAGAAGATTTATGTTGGAGGCGCGTTGCCCTTGTCCGTGGTGTTGGGACGCTCAGATCGGGTGCTGGTGACGGTTCGGGGGCAAGCGTTTGATTTGACTTCTGTGGCCAAAGATAACGTGGCCCGTTTTGAGGTGAAGTAATGCAGACAATCTTGCCAGTTGAGTCGGCGCAAGCCGAACCCCGTAAATCGCGACAAGCTTTTGTGGTTTGGGGTAACCGAAAAGTTTCCGTGGGAGGTGCAGCACCCGTGCGGGTTCAGTCCATGACCAACACAGATACTGCAGATGTCATCGGTACGGCCATCCAGATCAAGGAGCTAGCGTTGGCGGGCTCCGAAATGGTGCGGTTGACGGTGAACACACCCGAGGCGGCGCAAGCTGTGGTGCCGATTCGAGAGCAACTAGACCGGATGGGTATTGATGTTCCCCTGATTGGGGATTTTCACTATAACGGTCACCGCTTGCTGACGGATTTTCCAGAATGCGCGCAAGCCCTGTCCAAATACCGCATCAATCCGGGCAACGTCGGCAAGGGCGAGAAACATGACAGGCAATTTGGTCTCATGATCGAGGCCGCGATTCGTTGGGACAAGGCGGTTCGCATCGGTGTTAATTGGGGCAGCCTGGATCAAGAGTTACTGGCCAGCTTGATGGATCAAAACAGCCGTCGCCTTGTGCCATGGGGTGCCAAACCGGTCATGTATGAAGCTTTGATCTCCTCAGCTCTTGGTTCGGCGCAACAGGCTGTCGCAATGGGGATGAATCCAGATCAAATTATTTTGTCATGCAAAGTCAGCGGCGTACAGGATTTGATTTCTGTTTACCGGGAACTGTCAAGACGAACTGACTACGCGTTGCATCTGGGGCTCACCGAGGCTGGCATGGGCACTAAAGGCACAGTTGCCTCAACCGCTGCCCTGTCGATTTTGTTACAAGAGGGAATTGGTGACACCATCCGCGTGTCGCTGACGCCACAGCCAGGTGAGTCGCGCACGCAAGAAGTTGTTGTTGCCTCTGAAATATTACAAGCGCTTGAGATCAGATCATTTGTGCCTAGTGTCACGGCTTGCCCCGGATGTGGTCGCACTACCAGTACGACTTTCCAGGAATTGACGCAACAAATCGAGGAATTTTTGCGGGCCCAGATGCCACTTTGGCGGAATAAATATCCAGGTGTCGAAAAACTGAAGGTCGCCGTGATGGGGTGCATTGTGAATGGGCCGGGTGAGAGCAAGCAGGCCGACATTGGTATCAGTTTGCCGGGTACCGGTGAGGCACCTGCTGCCCCCGTATTTATCGATGGAGAGAAGCGCATGACTCTGCGGGGTGAGTCGATTGCCAATGAGTTTCAGGTTATTGTTGAAAATTATGTTGAAAAACGCTTTGGCGCAAAGACTGGCGCCTGATCCTTGCTATCAAAATTCATGATTCAAAAAGTAATTTCCCCTAAAACAGACAAGTTAACAGCCGTCAAAGGCATGAATGATGTGTTGCCACCGCAATCAGCAATGGTTGAATGGCTTGAATCCAAAGTTCGCAAGTTGATGGCACGTTACGCCTACCGCAACATCCGAACGCCAATTGTTGAGCGCACGCCCCTTTTCGTTCGGGGTCTGGGTGAGGTAACAGACATTGTTGAAAAAGAAATGTACAGTTTTGAGGATCGCCTGAATGGTGACCCGCTGACTTTGCGCCCAGAGGCCACTGCCGGGGTTGTGCGTGCTGCACTGGAGCACACTCTGCTTTACGATGGTGGCAAGCGCTTGTATTACATTGGTCCAATGTTTCGACACGAACGGCCGCAAAAAGGCCGCTATCGACAGTTTGACCAAATTGGTGCCGAAGCCCTGGGCTTTGCCGGAGCTGAAATTGATGCCGAGATGATTCTCATGGCAGCAGCTTTATGGCAGGAGATTGGTCTGCACGATGTCAGGCTTGAACTCAACAGCCTGGGGCAACCAGCCGAGCGTCTGCAGCATCGCAAGGCGCTGATTGCACACTTTGAGGAGCATGCCAGTGTGTTGGATGAAGACGCGCAAAGACGTCTCTATAGCAATCCGTTGCGCATTCTTGACAGCAAAAATCCGAAGTTGCAAGCGGTCATTGAATCGGCACCCAAGTTGCTGGATTTTCTCGGTGCGGCTTCGCTTGCGCATTTTGATACCTTGAAATTGATTCTTGATGCCAATGGAATCGCATATATCATCAATCCGCGACTGGTTCGTGGCATGGATTATTACAACCTGACGGTTTTTGAATTCACCACTGATCGGCTCGGATCCCAAGGCACAGTCTGCGCTGGTGGGCGCTACGACTACCTGTTTGAGCAACTCGGTGGCAAACCAGCACCGGCGGTCGGTTGGGCTCTGGGAGTTGATCGGGTTCTTGAATTGGTGAAGGCGAGCGCAATGCCAGAATTCAGTCCCAAGCTGGATGCTTACGCGATCGTGACTGAAGTTGCCGCACTGCCGATAGTGCTGCAAACTCTGCAGGCTTTGCGGCTGGCTGGAGTCAGCGTTCAAATGCATAGCAGCACTGCGGATGGTATGGGCAGTATGAAAAGCCAGTTCAAGCGGGCAGATACCAGTGGCGCACGTTATGCTCTCATTTTTGGATCCGACGAGATTTCTGCGCAGCAAGTCACGATCAAACCTTTGCGCACCACCCATGCTGTTCAACACGTCCAGTCGCTGGCAGATGTTGCCGACTGGGCTATCACCCTACAATCAGACGCTTAACCGGATTACCAAATGGCAAATAATTTAGACCTTGAAGAACAAGAGCAACT
>CAIYNH010000409.1 GCA_903927495.1 uncultured beta proteobacterium | reverse complement strand
AGAGCGGCCAGTTCGCGCGCTCGCTTGGCTACTTCAAATTCCAGGTACTCGTTGTTGACCCGAATGGTGCGGGCGCGTGAGGCATCAACATAATGTGCCCGTACCCGCGACAGCAATATTTGCGGGTTGATGGGGCGGGTGATGTAGTCCACAGCGCCCAGCGACATGCCCATCTCCTCGCTTTCCACCTCAGATTTGCTGGTCAGAAAAATCACCGGAATGTGCTGGGTGTGCCGGTTCGCCTTGAGTTGACGGCAGACCTCATAGCCATTGATGTCGGGCATCATGATGTCGAGCAAAATCAGGGCTGGTTGTTCCTGGCTTGCCACTTTGAGCGCCTTGCCTCCATGGTTGACAGCCTTGACGGTGTAGTGCTGGTGCAGCAAGCCACCCAACAGCGACAAATTGGCCGGAGAGTCATCCACAACCAAAATGGTGGGTTTGACGGGCTGATACAGATCCATGATGGTTACTTAATCCAGATTAATGTGGGCGGTCACTGCCGCCAGGCGCAGCGTGGCCAGTGCCTCGGCAAACTCAAAGTCAAGAACCTGACTTTGTAAGCGATCAAACGCCACTCCCAAACCCGAGCGCAACAGTTCACTCTGCGAGTTAAGCAGCATCTCCGCTTCGATATCCTGGCTTTCGAGCAGACCCGCCAGATTGTTACAGGTTTGCAGCAGCTTTTCTGTGTCGAAATGCTGCACGTCGGAGGGTGCGTCCGAATGCAAAGACAAGACCTGCCGCAGGCTGATAGCCAACTGCGCCAGATGCTGTGCCAGCGGTGCCAACAGCGTCTGCGGGTCACCCGGATCGCGGCCTTTAGTGATGGCGCTGCTCAGGGTCTGTTCCAGTTTGCTGCTGAGGGCACTGCAATGGCTGGCACCAATGTTGCCGGCCACTCCTTTGAGGGTATGGGCAATGCGCTCAGCCGCTGCAAAATCGCCGCTTTCAAGATCACTCAGCATCTTCGCGGGTTGGGTGCTGATGCTGAGCAAAAACTTCTGTAACAGCGATACATAAAGATTCTGATTGCCGGCGCACAAGCGCAAGCCCAGTGCCATGTCAATGCCCGGTATGGCAAGCTGGCCGAATAGCTTCGAGCTGTCATGCACGGTCACCGACGTGGCGGTACCCAACTTGTGGGCAGGGGATGGGTGCAGCACCGAACTGCGTTCAACCGGCTGAGCAAATTCGGTACCAGTTGGTTTTGCGCCAGCGTCAGGCAGAGCCTTTTGAATGGATTGAACCGGCTTGCCCCATTGCCGCAGGCACTGGTAGAGGGCTTCGGGGTCAATCGGTTTTGTCAGGTGGGCATTCATGCCTTCGGCGAGGCAGCGCGAGGCCTCCTGGCCCGAAGCATGGGCGGTCAAAGCAATGATCGGCAAATCATTAAAACGCAGTTGCTGACGCAGCGTCAGCGTGGCCTGGTGGCCATCCATGACTGGCATCTGGAGGTCCATCAGGACCAAACTCCAGGGCAAAACATCGGGTGCAGCCTGCAACAAATCCAGCGCGATCTGACCGTTGTCGGCCAGCGTGACCCTGACACCCATGGATTCCATCAGTTCGCGGGCAATTTGCTGATTGATTTCATTGTCTTCAACCAGCAGCACCGACAAGCCATCCAGGGTGCCGGTAGCGACGGCATCCAGGGTGGAATTACGCAGCGCTGCGGTCTCGGGGCGAATGATGTCCACCAAGGTGTCCCACAGACGCGACTGGCTCACCGGTTTGTCCAAAAACCCTCGGGCACCCGCCTGCGTGCCTTCGGCGCGGGCCTCGTCTGCGCCAAAGGCGGTCACCATCACCACCGACGGGTGATGGGCCAGCGTTGGGTCTTGCACAATGCGACGGGTGGCTTCTATGCCATCGACACCGGGCATTTTCCAGTCCATCAGTACCAGCTCGTAGTGGTCAGCCAAATCCTCCCGGTGCAAGATATCCATGCCGGCCACGGCACTGCTGGCAGCATCGGCGCGCAGGCCCAAGCTGTTCAGTTGTTCAGTCAAAATCTGGCGTGCAGTGTCGTTGTCATCGACCACCAGCACCCGAATATGGTGATCGGTAGTGAAGTTAAAGTGACTGCGTGCCTGGTGTTGGGATTGGCCCAGCCAGACCGTCACACTGAAGGTGCTGCCCACACCCGGCTCTGACTCCACCTCAATGCGGCCCCCCATCATCTCGACAATGCTCTTGGAAATAGCCAAACCCAGCCCGGTGCCTCCATAGCGGCGGGTGGTCGAGGTATCGGCCTGGTTGAACGAGGTAAAGAGGTTGCGGCACTGCTCCTGCGTCATGCCAATGCCGGTGTCAGCCACAGTAATGCGCAGTTGCACACGGTTCTCCTGCGGTGCCTGGCCAAGTTCGCCGGTCTCGCGCTGCGCTACCCCTAGCGTGACCTTGATCTGCCCGCGCTCGGTAAATTTGATGGCATTCACAGTCAAATTGGTGAGCACCTGTTTGAAGCGAATGACGTCGCCTTCGAGCGCCTGCGGCACATCGGGCTGGACCCGAATCAAAAACTCCAGACCTTTCTCATGCGCCCTCTGTGCCACCAGCGTGCTCACGCTGTCGAGCACGTTGTCGAGCCAGAACGGTGCTGATTCGAGCGTCATCTTGTGCGCTTCGATCTTCGAGTAATCGAGAATGTCGTTGATGATGCCCAGCAGCGCCTGGCCTTCGGAGTGGATTTTTTGCACGTAGTCGCGCTGCTTGGCATCGAGTCCGGTTTTGAGCGCCAGGTGCGACAGGCCGATGACAGCATTCATGGGGGTGCGGATTTCGTGGCTCATGTTGGCCAAAAATTCACTCTTGGCACGGGTTGCTTCTTCGGCTTCCTGTTTGGCATCTTTGGCCAACTCAAATTGATTGTGCAGTTCTTCGGCCTTGCTCACCAGCTCTGTCTCAGACTGCTGCAAATCGTGCGCCTGCGCCTGCGTTTGCTTGAGCAAGTCGCGGGTGAGCTGGTTGCGCTGCAATATTTCAAGATTCAGTGCCACCAGCGGCAGCAGTTCATCCAGCAGCGCCTGGTAACGCGGATCAAAGGCGCCGACACTGCACAACTCCATCACCGCCAGTACCCGACCGGTGCCAATACTGACTACCGGCGTGATCAGCACCGTGCGTGGTTGGGCATGAAGCAGCCCGGAGCTCAAGCGCAGGTGCGGGTCAGCCACGTCTTGCAACAACATCGGCTTGGCCCGGCTCGCGCATAGCCCGATCAAACCTTCATTCAGGGCAAAGCACTGAGGCAAAGTGCCAGGGTTTGCCACGCCTGCCGCACCGGCAAATGCCAGCTCATCTTGCTGTGGATGCAACACATACAGCAGCCCGACTTGTGCACCCAGGTGCTGGTTCAATTGCACCATCAAGGAGTTCGCGAACTCGTTTATTTCTTCAATTCGCAGGACGCTGGTGAGTAAATCAGCGGCGCTGGTTTTGACCCAGCGCTGGGTTTCCACAATTCGTGCCGCTTGTTGCAGCACGACGATTGAGCGCGCCATGACACCCATTTCATTTTCATAAGTGGTGCACTGCACCAACTCTCCAAGTTGCCCCTGCGCCAGGCTATTTACACTGGCACTTAGTCGCTGCATTGGGCGGCTCACCGAGGCCCACATCAGCCAGCCAGAGGCGAGCCCGAGCAGCATGCCAACCAGCAGCAGCAACAGGCTCAGCATTTCGGAGTTGTGGGCAAACTGTTGTGCGTTTTTCCAGGTTTGCAAAGCACCTGCTTCCTTGTGTTCAACCAACTGGGTCATCAGCCTGTCACTATTTTCAAAAACGCTCACGTTGCCGGCCTCAAACAGCATGGCCGAAGTGGTGTCTGAGCGAAAACCGTAGTCGGGTGTCACATGGCTCAAAATAATATTGACATGTTCCAGGTAGTGCGCCACGGCATCGTTCACCTCAAGCAGGCGGCGCTGGTTTTCCGGAAGCAAAAGAGTGGCTTTGCTTTGCTCCAGATGCCGCAGCAACAGTAGCCGAGCTTCAGTCAGCGCTTCTGCTGCTTTGGCGCGCTCAGTCGCATTCGGGGACAGCAGCACTCCGCGCAAGGAGCGCCCCACTTCCATCAGATGGATGCTGGCCCCTTTGATGCTTGACACACCCATCAGTTCACTCTCATACATGAGGCGTATCTGTTCGGCTTGCTGGCGCAGACTGTAAATAGTCTGCAAGCCCAGCAGCAGCGCAATGCCCATCAGCATGCCAATGCCCCAGCGCAGCTTGGCATTGAGGGTAAGCCGTTCAAGAAAGTTCATAAAAGTAGTCATCATGCGGCCTTTAATGGCAATTCCAACCAGAAGCTGCTGCCCTTGCCGGGCTCGCTGTCAACCCCAATTCGCCCTTGCATCAGTTCAACTAGTTGGCGGCAGATCACCAGCCCCAGCCCGATGCCGCCATAGCGGCGCGTCATGGAGCCGTCGCCCTGCACAAAGGAGTGAAACAAGCGCGAGCGATCACTCTCGGTCAGGCCGATGCCGGTGTCGGTCACTTCAAAGCGTACGGCTGGTGCCTGCCCTTCCCATTGCACGGCAGCGGCAGCCAGGCTGATGCCGCCTTTTGACGTGAACTTGAGCGCGTTCTCAAGCAACAGGAGCAGACATTGGCGCAAGCGGCGCTCATCGCCCATCAACTTGGCGGGCAGGTTGGCATCTTGCGTGATGAGCAGCGTGAGTTTTTTGGCGTCGGTTTTGGGTCGGGTCAACAATTCGATGCTCTTGAGCATGGGTTGCAATTCAAAAGGCAGACTGTCCATGGCCAGCGCCCCAGATTCCAGTTGGGAGAAGTCCAGCGCCTTCTCAATGACCTGCATGTAGTCCTGCCCGGCGCTAGCAATGTAGTTGGCATAGGTGGCCTGTTGCGGATCAAGCTGGGTATCAAGCAGCAGATTTGCCATGCCAATCACGGCGTTCATCGGGGTCCGCATTTCGTGGCTGATGCTGGACAAAAATTCGGATTTCAGGCGCGAAGCCTCCCGCGCGTGGTCGATCATCGCTAGCATTTCGGCATCGGCTGCCTTGCGCGCGCTGATGTCGCGTTGCACCGAAATCCTGAACCAGCCCATGTCGCTGGCGACCTGAACAATGTCGATTTCGGTCCAGGATTCTTCGCCATTTTTTTTACGAAAAATCAGCTCAGCATGCACCGGTTGCCACTGTGCCAAATCCTGGCTCATACGCTCTAACTCATTGTGCTGGGTATTGGCGCTCTGCAGCAAATACTTTGGGCTTTTGCCCAGTGCCTCGGCACGGCTGTAGCCGGTCATGCGCTCAAATGCGTCGTTGACAAAAACAATGCGTGGATGAGGCTCTTCAAACGAAATGATCTCGGTAATGACCACCGCATCGGTAATCTTGGCAACGCACAATTCCAGCATACGGCGTTGGGCCTCGGTCTCCTTGTAGGCGCTTTGAGCAGCCCGGCGGAGGGTGATGTCGCGGCCAATACACTGCAATCCGGTCAACTTGCCCCCCGCCTCGTAGACCGGGGATTTGATGATTTCGAACAAGCTGGGCTCACCGCCCTGCACTGACTGGTGCCATTCTTCAATGGTCAAAGGTTTACGTCCTGTCACGATAAGCCGGTCGTGTGCGCGAACTCGTTCTGCCTCTTGCGCTTTAACCAGGTCAAAGTCGGTTTTTCCGATAATTTGCGCCTGGGTGGCTCGCATGTGGTTGGCAAAGGGCAGGTTGCAACTGACATAAATGCCGTTCAGGTCTTTCACCCAGACCAGATCCGGGCTGGTCTCGATGATGTTGTCGACCTGCTGCTTGACCACCACCACTTCCGAGGTCTTGGAGTCCAATTGGGTCTTGAGCGTTTCAAATTCCAATTGCTTGAGTCGGTTCAACCGATACTGAAGCACCCAGCCCCAGCCCAGCAGACCCAATATCAGTGCGATTGATACGACCTCCAACCCAATCAAACGGCTTGAATTCACTTGGTCGGTGTGGATATGCTGCCAAGCCAGACGCTCCATCAAATCCTGCAACTGGTCTGAATGCTGACTGGCAAAGGCATGGGCCTGGCTGACTTGATTCGGGTCTGGCTGGGTGTGTGCCGTGACCAAGACCAACAAGCTGGCATAGTTTTGCCACAGCGGCACCGCCTGGCGCAATAGAAGTTGGCAAACCGGGTCTGGATCGGGGAACAGCGCGACCGCCAAGCCCTCACTGGTATGGGTGAGGCCACCTTGGGCAAAGGCCAGCAAGGTATCGTTGAAGAACGCAACAGCCTGCCCAAGCTCTTGCAGGTGTTGCTGCGTGGCCGCTGCATTCGGCGGCTGCTCGTTGAGTTGAAGCAACAAGCGATGCATGCGTTGCGTGAGCATGCTCTGTCGCCCCAACAGGTTGATGTGCATGCCCTCTTCTTGCGTGGCGTAGGTGATCCAGTAGTTGATGCCTAGCAGCAGCAGCAAAGCCAGCACAAATCCCAGTGCGATGTGATTGAGGCGGTGCGACAAATTCTTCAGTCCATTCATGGGATTTAGCTCAGAGTGGCGGGGCGAGAGTCCAGCACGCCGCTGGTAGATGCAAGCACATTTATGCCATCTTGCAAGGTGGAATAGGTTGGCAGGCACATAACGACACGAGTGCCCTGGCCATGGGTGCTGTCCATCTGCAGGGTGCCGTGGTGCAACTCAATGATTTCCTTGACGATGCTCATGCCCAGTCCTGTGCCCAAAATCTTCCCGGACGTATCAGCTCGGTAAAAGCGCTCACATACCCGCGCCAATTGGGGCGGGGTCATGCCCATGCCGTGATCGACGATCTCGATGCAGATTCTTGGCGTTTGGCCCGTTTCTTGTTCGGCCCGGGCAATGATCTGCACCGAACCACCGCTAGGCGAGTATTTGTAGGCGTTGGAGAGGACGTTGAGCAGAGCCTGGCGCAGTTTGCCAGCATCGGCCATCAAATACAGCGCTTGCGCTGGCATGGTAAGTTCGGGGGCACTGCGTCCGCCGGGCAATTGGAAACTTTTGATCAAATCGGCCACCAGCGCTTGCAGGTCAACCCGGGTGTAGCGAAAGTCCTTGTCACGCCGAGCTTCAATGCGTGCCAGGTCGAGCAACTCATTGAGAATGTTGGCCATCAGTTTGGACTGGTTGTAGATGGTATTCAGAAACTCGTGCTGGGTCTCGGCATCAAATTCTTCGTTGATCAGCAGCTCCGAAAAACCAAAAATGCTGGCCATGGGGGTGCGGAGTTCGTGCGCGGCGGTGGATAAAAACTCACTTTTCATGTGATCAACTTCGGTTTCGTGCGTCACATCACGGAGATACAAAATTTGCGACACCGAACTTGATTGGCTACAACGCAAGCCGACCTGCAGCACCCGCTTGCCCTGCTGATTGAGTTCAATGACTTCGCGGGCATCCGGCTTGCCACTGGTGACTTTTGTGCGCAAGGCGGCGATGCCGATAAACGGACTGCCGGTTACGCAGCGGTGGGCTAGCCAGGTTGAAAATTCCTGTTCGTCCAACCCCTCCAGGTGCTGCTCGCCTTGGTTGGTCATTTGAAGGAAGGCCGGGCTGATGTACTTCACCCGCTTCTGGGTGTCGAACGAGACAAAGCCGTCCGGACTCAAATCAAAAATGGCGTTGAGCTGCTCGTTGCGGTCTTCAATTTGACGCTGTGCCAATTGGCGAATGCTCATTTCGCGCCGGATTTGCTGCAAATATCGCATCAAGGCCAGCGCCAGCGCCAGGATCAGCAAACTCACCATGCTGGCCTGCAGGTACAGGGCCTGTGCGGAGCGGTTGTGATTGACAAGCAGATACGCCGTGTCGAGACCGTCTACCACCGCCAACTGGTAGCCCGGTATCTTGCGGTAGTGGTACAGGCGTTCAATGCCATCCACCACCGAGGTGCTGGTGTATGAGCCCTCGAGTCGCCCTTGCGCGATCAGCCGGAACATTTGTGAATTGGAGGCACTGGTACCAAACTCTTCCTTGTCGCCCACCTTACGGGCCCGTGCAATACCGTCCATGCCGTACAACGCAGCCACTCCTTGCGTGCCCAAATTGAGCTCGCCATAAAAGCGGGTGAAATAATTTGGATCAATTGAGACCACCACCACACCGGCAAATTCACCGTTCGGTCGGGTAATGCGCCGGGTCAACTGGATCGACCATTTGCCGGTGGAGCGTCCCAGTACTGGCTTGGAAACAAACAGCTCGCCGGTATTGGCTGTCAGATGCACCTTGAAATGCTCCCGATCGGACAGGTCGAGCTTGCCGGTAATGGGTCGATTCGCCAACGCATAGATACCTCGCGCGTCAATGACACCCACTTGCGGAAAAATTTCGGCATCTATCACGCCTTTTTCGGTGAGATCGGTCAAGTTGAGTTTGTCGCCGATCTCAAGGTAACGCGACTGGATGAACCGAATCACCTGATCGGCGGAGCGAAAGGTCCGGTTGGTATGTTCCTGGCTGACGCGGGTGAGGTTTGCCAGGTCACGATCGGCCGCAGCCAGCTCCTTGGAGCGACTGTCGCTCACCAGGGCAAACACATGCCACCAGGCCAATCCCATCAACACAGTGGCCGCCAGCCAAAGCAGGATCAGTGAGCGGTTGTTCTTGGAGGTGATGGCCGGCATGATAAATTTTTCAGTATTTAGACGGCTGAGTCT
>CAIYNH010000408.1 GCA_903927495.1 uncultured beta proteobacterium | reverse complement strand
TGTTTCACCGCAAGCGCGTGGAGCAGGAATACAAACGCCTGATCGACGACACCGGCCTGGGCCTGACCACCTGGAGCCCGCTGGCCAGCGGATTGCTGACCGGCAAGTACCGCAACGGCATTCCGCCCGGTAGCCGCGGCGCGCTGGAAGGCATGGGTTTTCTTGTGCAAGGCCTGACGGACGCCGCACGCAATGCCGCCCTGCCCGCGCTTGAAGTCATCGCCGCCGAATTGGGTTGCAGCCTGAGTCAGCTCGCCATTGCCTGGGCTGCGCACAACCCGAGCGTCAGCACCGTCATCACCGGTGCCTCGAACCTGCAGCAACTGCGCGACAACCTGGCGGCAATCAAAGTCCTGCCGCACCTCACGCCGGAAGTCATGGCGCGCATCGAACTCATCAGTTCGCCGTTGGCGACTTGAAGTTCCGATTCGGGCAAAAAAAAACGGCACCCTAAGGTGCCGTTTTTGTCTCTGGCTGCGCAGCAGCGCAGAAATTAGCGCTTCTTTGCTGCGGTGGTAGCGGCCTTGACAGCCTGGTTCGTCAGGTTGGTGAAGTTGGCTTCAGCCATTTCAGCAGCCTTCTTGGCCGAACCCTTGGCCGATTCGATAGCGGTTTGGCTGGCGTTCAGGGCTTGCTTGAATGCGGCAACAGCGGACTCGGTTCCGGCCGGTGCGTTCTTGGCAAGGTTTTCCACCACACCGCTGAAAGCGTCTTGCGCTTCGGCCAGCTTGGCTTCGAAGGACTTGGTGATATCGGCACCGGATTCAGTCGCGATAGCGTAAACATGACGGCCATAGGCAACAGTCTTTTCAGCAGCAGGCTGGAACAGGCTGGTTTGCAGCGCCATGAATTGTTGTGGGTCCTTGACAGCCAGAACGGCTTGGTACTGGCTGAAAGCATCGCCCAGAACGGCCTTGGAAGTGGCCATGTTCAGTTCAACCAGCTTTTCGAAGCCGGCGTAAGCATTGGTGGTCAGGGCTTCCAGCGCTTGGGCGTTGGCTTTGTTAGAGGCGGTGAATTGTTCGGCATTGAAGTTCATGATGGGGTCCTTAAAAAAATGGGCTATTGCTTGGCAACCGCTGAAACGCAATTTATGTTGCAGTGCAGCATGGACCGAATTATAGGGAAGTTTTGGCGCCAGGCAAGAGATTTGTTGCAGTGCAGCAATCTTTAGAGACCTTGGTCTAAGCAGGACCGATGCTCTATACTGCGACGGTCCCCGCCGGTCCGAACGGTCTGGTGGCGGTACCCATCCAACGCGGGTGTAGTTCAATGGTAGAACGGCAGCTTCCCAAGCTTCATACGAGGGTTCGATTCCCTTCACCCGCTCCAACCGAGCTTTTCGGATCGCCTGTCGGGACTCAAACCGGCTGCGGTCTAGGCCTTTTGCAGGGTCGCTGGCTCCAGTGTCAGTTTGCTTAGTTTTCCCAGAATCTCGATCAACACCATCGCCCGGCGCTCACCATCCATCATCTGATAGATCGCTTGCAAGCCGACAAACGGCCCCTCCTTGATCAGCACGCGGTCACCCGCGTCAAAGAGGCGTGCGGGTTCCTTGCCCAGTGTGTTTGTCTGATCGCGCAGGATTTCAATTAACTCAGGGTTAACTTTGGCTGGCACAGCGCCAAAGGTCACCAAACGACTTACGCCTTGCGTCGAACGGATAGGGGCCCAGCTCTGGCCCGATTGGCCCGTGCTCAGACGAATGAACAGGTAACGTGAAAAAAGAGGCTCCTGCACTATTGCAACAGTGCCCTTGCGCAGCTTTTCCGTGCTGAGTACGGGCAGGTAGCAGATGTAGCCCTGGCGCTCCAGGTTGAGCAGTGCGCGCTCTTCTTGCCGTGGCTTGGTATGAATGACGTACCAGTGCATCTACGAGCGCGTCGATTCAGCGAGCCCGGCTGACACGCTGCCAGGCCGCAGCGTGCGGGCACTGAAACACCAGCGGAACTGCGTCAGCCGCGCATAAACCGCAACGTAGCCAAAAACAGCCAGACCAAAACCAACGGCCAGCATCAGCGTGTTTTGTGCAAACACCACAGCCCAGGCTGCCGGCAAGGCCGCGCACACCCAACCAATTGGGCCAGTCATGCCGTTTTGCAGGCGCCGACGCATGTGGGGAAACAGTTTGCAGACCACGCGACGGTGCATGAAGTGATGCAGGTGGCATTTGTCCGGCGCCCCCGGGTGATGACCAACCCGCTTGTGCCGCCGCTTCACTGAGAAGGCCACTTCCAGCACCGGATAGGCGCACACCAGCAGCGAGGCCCAGGCATTGATTTGCGGGTTGCGCATGGGCAGCAGAACCGCCAGCCAGGCCAGACAAAAGCCCAGCAGATAGGCGCCGCCATCACCCAAAAAGATGGGGCCAAAGGGCCAATTGACAAAGCAAAAACCAATGGCGCCACAAGCAAGCAAAAAACACACACTTGCCAGCGTGCTGTCGCCAACACCCGCCGCGATCAAACCCAGCGCACCCAGCATGATCACGATTGCACCGGCTGCCAGACCGTTGAAGCCGTCAATGATATTGAGGGCATTGGCAACACCACCAACGGCAATGGCCGTAAACAGCACCGCAATCGGGGTGAATCCGAGCAACCAGTCCAAGGGC
>CAIYNH010000407.1 GCA_903927495.1 uncultured beta proteobacterium | reverse complement strand
CTTGCGCACGTGATGGCGATGGCGCACGGACGTACTGGCCTCTGAGCAACTCAGAGGTTTACGGGGTTTTGGGCAACTGAACCATTTTCATGGCTGAAGCCACTAAAGCGGAAACCTCGGTCATATTGCTGGGCACGATCAACGTGGTGGACGCATTAGCGGCCACGCGGGCGTAGGCTTCCACTGCTTTTTCCGCCACCTTGAGTTGCACCGCCAGTTCGCCACCAGGTTGGCGAATGGCCGCCGCCACCCGCTCAATGGCCTGCGCGTTGGCTTCAGCCACCGCCAGAATGGAGGCAGCCTGGCCTTGTGCGTTGTTGATGGCGGCCTGCTTTTCGCCTTCAGAGCGTTGGATAAAAGCCTCACGTTCCCCTGAGGCAATATTGATTTGCTCCTGGCGACGACCTTCCGAGGCGGCAATTAAGGCACGTTTCTCCCGTTCCGCTGTGATTTGCTGCTGCATGGCGTGCAAAATTTCTTTAGGAGGTGTCAGGTCTTTGATTTCGTAGCGCAGCACTTTTACACCCCAGTTAAGAGCTGCCTCGTCAATCGCTTGCACCACTTGTGCATTGATGATGTCCCGTTCTTCAAAGGTTTTGTCGAGTTCAAGTTTGCCAATGACAGAGCGCAACGAGGTTTGCGCCAGCTGTGAAATAGCCACGATGTAGTTGCTTGACCCGTAACTTGCGCGCATGGCATCCGTGACCTGAAAATACAAAATGCCATCGACCTGCAATTGGGTGTTGTCACGCGTGATGCAGACCTGGCTGGCGATGTCGAGTGGCACTTCTTTCAGTAAATGCTTGTAGGCGACCCGATCAATGAACGGCATCAGAAAGTTCAGGCCCGGTGTCAGCGTGCCGTTGTATTTGCCCAGACGTTCTACCACCCAGGCGTGCTGCTGTGGAACCACTTTGATCGATTGGGTAATAAAGATCGTGGCAATGGCGAAAAGAATGATGGCAATTTCCATGAAGTGCTCCAAGGTTAGGATTTGTATGATTTTCTTAGCATCAAGCGGCTGCCGATGACCTCTGCAATGGTGTAAGTGCCGGCTGTTGTGGGTTCGCCAGGCATCAGGGCGGCATCCCAGTGCGCACCCCGGTATTGGACTCCGCATGTGCCGTCAGGGCTCCATGCGTTGACATTCACGGTTTCGCCCACATCCATGTTGACATCGTGATTGGCCTGCGCCGGTGCCGATGCAGGCTGGGCTTTTTTGAGGCTTCGCCAAGCCAGCACTGAGCCACAGCCAACCGTCGCAGCAGTCACCCATTGCCAGCTTGCAACGAGTTCAGCGTGGGCGGCCAGGGCACCAGCTGCCAAGCCCAGTGCCAGCATGAGTAGATAGAAGGTGCCGCTGAGCAGTTCCAGCACAACTAAACCGCCTGCTGCCAGCCACCACAGTGTTGAGTTAGCCATGTAACGTTCCCTTTGTCTTGCAGTGACCACATTTTGCGGCGAAACACGGGTTGGGTCAGTGCATAGAGTGGTTTAGTCCTTACACTTCGCGCCAATTTCCTTTATTTACTGTGCGTCGCTGGAGCTTGCCATGAAATTTCGCTTTCCCATTGTCATCATCGATGAAGACTTCCGTTCTGAAAACACATCGGGCCTGGGCATTAGGGCGCTGGCTCAAGCCATCGAATCGGAAGGGCTGGAGGTATTGGGAGTGACCAGCTACGGTGACTTGAGCCAGTTCGCCCAGCAGCAAAGCCGTGCCAGTGCCTTTATTTTGTCGATTGATGACGAAGAATTCACCCCGGGCCCCGACCTGGACCCTGCGGTGCTGAACTTGCGACATTTCATTGAAGAAGTTCGGCGTAAGAACCTGGATGTACCGATCTACATTTACGGTGAAACCAAGACCAGTCGCCACCTGCCTAACGATATTTTGCGTGAGTTGCACGGGTTCATCCATATGTTTGAGGATACCCCGGAGTTTGTAGCTCGCCATATTATTCGGGAGGCAAAAAGCTACCTTGAAGGGGTGCAACCACCGTTTTTCAAGGCGCTGCTGGACTATGCAGAAGATGGCTCTTATTCGTGGCACTGCCCTGGACACTCGGGTGGCGTGGCGTTTTTGAAGAGTCCGGTGGGTCAGATGTACCACCAGTTTTACGGTGAAAATATGCTGCGCGCCGATGTCTGCAATGCAGTGGAAGAACTCGGGCAGTTGCTCGATCATGACGGTGCGATTGGCAAGAGTGAGCGCAATGCAGCGCGAATATTTAACGCTGACCACTGCTTTTTTGTCACCAACGGTACCAGCACCAGCAACAAAATGGTTTGGCACCATACTGTGGCACCCAACGATGTGGTGGTGGTGGATCGGAATTGCCATAAATCGATTTTGCACGCCATCATCATGACCGGGGCCATTCCGGTGTTTTTGAAGCCCACTCGAAATCACTTTGGCATCATCGGCCCAATTCCCAAAAGTGAGTTCGAGCCGGCCGCAATCAAGGCCAAGATCAAAGCCAATCCGCTGATCAAGGAGCATTTGCCGGATGCAGATGCCAATCAGATTAAGCCCCGGGTGCTGACCCTGACGCAATCCACCTATGACGGCGTGCTGTACAACACCGAAACCGTCAAAGGCATGCTCGATGGTTATGTAGAAAATATCCATTTTGACGAGGCCTGGTTGCCGCACGCAGCATTTCATCCGTTTTATGGTACTTACCATGCAATGGGGAAAAACCGGGCACGGCCAAAACATGCCATGGTCTATGCTACCCAGTCCATCCACAAGTTGCTGGCCGGTATTAGCCAGGCGAGCCATGTGCTGGTGCAGGATTCGCAAACTGTCAAGCTCGATAAACATCTGTTCAATGAGGCTTACCTGATGCACACCAGCACCAGTCCGCAGTACAGCATTATTGCCAGTTGCGACGTGGCTGCCGCCATGATGGAGCCACCCGGCGGCACGGCACTGGTTGAAGAAAGCATTGCCGAGGCCTTGGATTTCAGACGAGCCATGCGCAAGATCGACAGCGAGTACGGTGATGACTGGTGGTTCAAGGTGTGGGGCCCGGATAAACTGGTGGATGAAGGCGTTGGCCGTGCCGATGACTGGATCATCAAAGGTGAGTCGCGCACCAATAAGTCGGGGGTGAACTGGCACGGCTTTGGCAAGATGGCTGCTGGCTTCAATATGCTCGACCCGATCAAGTCGACCGTGGTCACACCCGGTATGGATTTGAATGGAAAGTTTGCCAAAACCGGGATTCCGGCCAGTATCGTGACTAAGTTTTTGGCCGAGCACGGGGTGGTGGTTGAAAAAACCGGACTCTACAGTTTTTTCATTATGTTCACCATTGGCATAACCAAGGGCCGCTGGAACAGCATGTTGACTGCCTTGCAGCAGTTTAAGGACGATTACGCAAAGAACCAGCCCATGTGGCGAATCCTCCCCGAGTTTTGCCAGAAACACCCGCGCTACGAAAACATGGGTCTTGCTGATTTGTGCCAGCACATTCACCAACTCTACGCAAAATATGACATCGCGCGTCTGACCACAGACATGTATTTGAGCGACTTGACTCCGGCCATGAAGCCAAGTGATGCGTATGCCCACATCGCCCTGCGCAAAACCGAAAGGGTGGAGATTGATCAGCTGGAAGGCCGGGTTACGGTAGGCTTGGTTACGCCCTATCCACCGGGCATCCCGCTCTTGATTCCGGGTGAAGTGTTCAATAAGAAGATTGTTGACTACTTGAAGTTTTCACGCGAATTCAACGCCCAATGCCCGGGGTTTGAGACCGATATTCACGGGTTGGTGGAAGAACCGGGGGCTGATGGTCAACTCAGGTACTACGCGGATTGCGTAAAAGGTTAATAATTGCTATTAAAATAGTAGCTTCTAATGCTTTAGGACACTACATTAGAGGCCTGTTTCGTATTAAGAACTGGTTGTTTCAACCACGGCCACTGCGGTCTGACTGACACCGCAATCGACATATGAAATCTGCCCCGTCATGCCAGATGCCAGGTCACTGAGCAAAAAGGCGGCGACGTTACCCACTTCATGAATCGTCACGTTGCGTTTAAGCGGTGAGGCAGCAGCGGAAATACTCAGCAATTTCCCGAAGTCCTTGATGCCACTGGCCGCCAGCGTTTTGATAGCCCCCGCGCTCAAGCCGTTGACTCGTATTCCCTTGGCACCCACCGCGTCGGCTAGGTATCGCACGGAGGACTCCAGTGAAGCTTTCGCCAGACCCATGGTGTTGTAGCTTGGTACCACGCGCACGCCACCCAGATACGTCATGGTCAACAGCGAGGCGGTAGCGCTCAAATAGGGTAGGGCGGCCTTGGCCATGGCTGGAAAACTGTAGGCACTGATGTCGTGCGCAATGCGGAAGTTCTCCCGGGTCAAGCCATCCAGAAAATTACCGGCGATAGCCTCCCGTGGTGCAAAGCCGATGCTATGCACAAAGCCGTCAAATTTTGGCCAATGGTGCGACAAGTCTTTGAACATATTGTCAATTTGAGCGTCGTCACCCACGTCACAGTCAAAAATCAGGGTTGAATTGAAGTCAGCTGCAAATTCAGTGATGCGATCTTTGAAGCGTTCGCCCACATAACTGAAGGCCAACTCAGCACCTTGCTCATGGCACGCCTTGGCAATGCCATAGGCGATGGAACGGTTGGACAATACACCAGTAATCAGAAATTTTTTACCTGTCAGAAAACCCATATCAACCTCTCAAATCTTCTAGCTGCTGTTAAATCACTACCAAATCGGCTCCTGTGCAGGGCCAAGGCCAGCGACAAATGATGCAGAATTGTCGCATGCGCAGTCTGTTATGTTTTTTGGCCTTGAGTTGTGTCAATCCTGTTTGGGCGGCGCATGGCTACGCGCTCTGGGGGGACTTGAAATATCCGGTCAATTTCACGCATTTTGATTACGTAAATCCAGTCGCACCCAAAGGTGGTGAACTGCGCCTTGTGAGCAACTTGCGCGTGTCAACCTTCGATAAATACAATCCCTTCACAATCAAGGGTTCGGCACCAGCCTACTTGTCTGACCTGATGTTTGACACTCTGCTAGCCGGTGCATTGGACGAGACCGGCTCTGGCTATGGACTCCTGGCGCAGGATGTGACGGTGGCACGCGACGGTTTGAGCGCTATTTTTACCTTGCGACCACAAGCGCGTTTTCACAACGGCGATCCGGTACTTGCCGATGATGTAAAGCACAGTTTTGATGCGCTGTTGGGACCCTATACCTCGCCGGCTTATAAGACTATGTTGCAAGAGGTCGCAGGACTGGATGTGCTGGATCAGCACACATTGCGTTACCGTTTCAAAAAACCGAATCGTGAATTGCCGCTAACAGTGGGAGGTTTGCCTGTGTTTAGCCGGGCTTGGGGCATGGAGGGTGGTAAGCTTAAATCCTTTGACCAGATTGTGACTGACATCCCTGTTGGCAGTGGTCCGTACAAAATTGGCGCTGTTCGCTTTGGCAAAGACATTACTTACGTGCGTGACCCAAATTATTGGGCCAAAGAGATCAATGTACGCCGTGGTACCGCCAACTTTGACCGCATCACCGTCAAGATTTACAAAGATGGTACTGCGCGCCTGGAAGCCTTGAAGGCAGGTGAGTTTGACTTGATGCGCTTTTTCTCGGCTGGTGACTGGGCAAGGCGCGTCAATGGCAAGCGTTTTGATTCCGGCGAACTGGTCAAGCGCGAATACCAGCATCGCTTGCCAACAGGTTTTCAGAGCTATGTCATCAATACCA
Organism: uncultured beta proteobacterium; assembly: GCA_903927495.1. Lineage (GTDB taxonomy): Bacteria > Pseudomonadota > Gammaproteobacteria > Burkholderiales > Burkholderiaceae_C > Rhodoferax. The sequence goes on along the minus strand of CAIYNH010000407.1, from coordinate 5,047 downwards.
GACGTAATTTGTTCGCGGATGCTCGGGTGCGCCAGGCACTTGGCTTGGCACTTGACTATGAGTGGATGAATCGGCAGTTGTTTTACAACGCTTATCAGCGCGTGAACGGCTTGTTTGGTAACACCGATTGCCAGGCTAAGGGTTTGCCGTCGGCACAAGAACTGGTGCTGCTCGAACCTTGGCGCGTTGTATTGCCCGCTTCGGTATTTGGTGCGATGACATCACCTCCTCGCACTGATGCGCCTTCTTCTCTGCGCGCCAATCTGCGACAAGCGCAAACCTTGTTAAAAGATGCTGGCTGGGAAGTGCGCAATGGCAAGTTGCGCAACGCGCAAGACAAAACTTTTGAGATCGAGTACCTTGACAGCAATGAAGGCAGTGCGCGTGTGGTGACCCCCTGGGCGCGCAATCTGGAGAAATTAGGCATCACCTTGAACTTTCGCCCGGTTGACTTCGCCCTGTACCAGCAGCGCTTGCAAAAATTTGAGTTTGACATCACCTCGCTGGCTTACGGCGGTACCCACAACCCCGGGCAGGAATACGCGGACTTGTTTGGTGCCAAAGCCGCTGACCAAGAAGACTCAGGCAACATGTCGGGTACCAAGAGCCTGGCCGTTGACGCTTTGATTGGCCAGATGACCAGTGCCAATACCAAGGCTGAACTGTTGCCCGCTTGCCGGGCGCTGGAGCGCTTGATCGCGCACAGTCATGTGCTGATACCGCAGTGGTCGGCTCCAACGCACCGCATCGTTTACAACAACTGGCGGTTGAATCAGCCGCCAGCCATGCCGCCCTACACGCAGGGTGAAGGCTGGGCAATTGATACCTGGTGGGCCAAATAAATTATGCTGAGTTACATTCTAAAACGCCTGTTGCTGATGATTCCCACGCTGCTGGGTGTGCTACTGCTCACTTTTGTGGTCATTCAGTTTGTCCCTGGAGGGCCGGTCGAGCAGTACTTGGCCGAGGCCAAAGTGGGTACGGGTAAAGGAGCGGTTGCGGAAGGTGGGGGCTTAAGCTACCGCGGAGCACAAGGCGTGGATCCCAAGCGCATTGAACAGATCAAGGCGTTGTATGGCTTTGACAAACCTGCGCACGAACGTTTTTTCCAGATGCTGAGTCAGTTTGCGTGTTTTGATCTGGGGCGAAGCTTTTTTCAGAACAAAAGCGTTTCGCAACTGATGTGGGAGAAATTACCAGTGTCCATCAGCTTGGGTCTGTGGACGTTTTTCATCAGTTACCTGATCGCTGTACCGTTGGGTGTCGCCAAGGCTGTGCGTGCCGGTTCGCGATTTGATTTTGTCACCACACTGCTGGTGTTGTTGGGCTATGCCATACCAGGCTTCGTGCTTGGGGTAGCTTTGCTGGTCATATTTGGTGGACAATTACAATGGTTTCCGCTGCGCGGTCTGACATCGAGCAATTGGGATGAACTGAGTTGGGGAGCTCAAGTCGCCGACTATCTGTGGCACATAGCGATGCCTGTGACTGCGATGGTGCTTGGCAGTTTTGCTGTCACCACCATGCTGACCAAAAACGCTTTTCTGGAAGAAATTCGAAAACAATATGTTGTCACTGCAAGGGCCAAAGGGCTTGATGAGCGCCAAGTACTTTGGGGTCATGTTTTTCGCAATGCATTGATTCCTATCATCACGGGTTTTCCAGCGGCGTTCATTGGGGCATTTTTTACCGGTTCTCTGTTAATTGAGACACTGTTTTCACTTGATGGTTTGGGTTTCTTGAGTTACGAGAGTGTGATCCGACGCGACTATCCAGTGGTGCTGGGCACGCTCTACTTTTTTACCCTGATTGGTTTGGTGACCAAACTCATTTCTGATTTGTCCTATGTCTGGGTGGATCCGCGTGTCAAATTTGACTAGCTTTCACAGTTGAGCGTGAGCCGATCCCGCGCTGTTTTTGGGAGTTATTGGATGAACCCGTCGACCTTGATTGGAATAGTGACCAGTGCCCTATTAATGGGAATCATCTTGTTTTTTACGGCAGATGATCCTCGGCTTTATGTGGATTGGCCAAGTCTTGCCATCGTATTGGGTGGCACTATGGCCGCTACGTTCTTGAGCTATCCGTTAAGGGACGTGGTTCGTGCATTTGGACTGTTTCGCACGGTGCTGCGCGATGAGCATTTGGACACGCAAAATGACATCAGTGAGTTGGTGCAGATTGCCAAGATCTGGCTTCATGGCGATTCGCGTGCGGTGGAGCAAGCGCTCTTGGGTGTCACCAACCCGTTTTTACGTACGGGTGTGCAACTGATTATTGATCGAGTACCAGAGCAGGATATCCTGGATTTATTGCAGTGGCGCATTTCGCGACTACGCACTCGCGAGGCTGCAGAAGCACAATTATTTCGTCTCATGGCCAACTATGCACCAGCCTTTGGCATGTTGGGAACTCTGGTTGGTTTGGTCAATGTGATGGGCAATATGGGTAACGGAGACATGCAAGCTTTCGGCGGCAACCTGGCCTTGGCCTTGATGACAACCCTGTACGGTATTTTGCTGTCGAACCTGTTGTTTAGACCGGTAGCTGTAAGGCTTGAACGTCGAACCGAGCAACGCCTGATTTTGATGAACATGGTATTGCAAGGGATTTCCATGATGTGCGCCAAGAGTAGTCCCACGCTGATGCGGGAAACCTTGAAATCATTTGTTGCACATTATGAAAACGAAATATTTGATGGCTCAGTGCTAAAACCAAGCAGCAAAGGGGTTGATTCAGAACCCTCATCCAAGGGGTGATCCTATGCCAGACAAGATCAACTATATTGATTACCGACTGGCCTGGAAGCCTGGTGTGGCCGAACTGCTTGCGGCACGAGCTATGCAAAAGAAAAAAAGCATGCACGAAGGTCGCTTCGCCCATTCTCCGCACGAGGAAATAGTTACTCCCGAAGACAATAGCTGGCAACTGACCTACCTTGATGTCGTGACCCTGCTGTTGGTCATGATGCTTGTCATGTTGGCCTTCAGTGAACTTCGTGCGTCCAAGTCGAAACTAACTCAGGCAAACCAATCAGTTGCAGCAGGCGCTGCATCTGCGCCGGGCCCTTCGTCTCTGATTGCTAAAGGGAGTGTTGTCCCTCCGCTGTTGCCTCCCCATCCTTTGAAGGAATTGCGTGTTGACCAATTTGGCACGCGCGTGGAGGTGATCAAAGGGTTGAGCACGGTGCGTTTTCGCATCAATAGCGAACTTTTGTTTGCCTCGGGTGATGTGGGTCTGACAATTGAAGGACTGGAACTTCTGGATACCCTGCTGCCAAGTTTTGATATTGCCAGGGACTACAACATTGTGGTGGAAGGTCACGCCGACAACACTCCCATCAATACGGTCAAATACCCATCCAATTGGGAGCTTTCTGCAGGGCGAGCTGCCAGTGTTGTGCGTCATCTGCAAATCCGCAGCATCCAGCCTACGCGCTTGCGCGCCATAGGCTATGCAGATACCCGTCCGATTGCGCCCAATAGTACCGAGGAAGGTCAACGCGCAAACCGGCGGGTAGAACTGATACTGGAGTTACCGCGTAAGGATGAAGAGTAATTCGAGTCAGGCCTCGATCCCATTCACGATTTGAATGTACTCAGCCTTGAGTACACCCGGATTCAGCCCTCACTTTGAGGACGCTGAGCTGCGAGCTGCGTCTTGTGAAAATAATCGATTGCTCCATTGGGATTGGGTGACTTCGACGGGAAATTGTTGCTTTTGAGAGTCAAGATTAACATAAATTCATGAATTTTGAAGTTAATTAATAAATTGTCCTAGTTCTTAACACGAGTTCATGATGAAATGATCACCTGAAACAAGCCAGATGTGGATTGGGATGTCAAAACATGATTCCTGTTCACGGTTAAATCTTTGAAGATTATGGGGTTGCTCAGTGCGTGTTTACTGGCAAGTAACTTGTTATACGAGGGCATTTCAAGACTCCAAAAGGCTGTAGAGCAACTGTTTTTTGAGGTCAGTATGGTGCTAGCAAAGGTGATTTTGGAATTTCTTTTGAAGGTGTAAGGAGCTACTTATGAAACGTTCAGTACAAAAAGGTTTTACCTTGATCGAATTGATGATCGTCGTGGCGATTATTGGTGTCTTGGCTGCGGTGGCATTGCCCGCTTATCAGGATTACACAGTTCGCGCCAAGGTCTCTGAAGTAATTTTAGCCGCGTCTGCGGGTACGGTTTCTGTGGCCGAGTCGGCTGCTGCCATGGGTACTATGCCTGCAACGGCTAGCTTGACACTGGCATCAATGTCTTCCAAGTATGTGTCGTCTACCGCTTATGCACTTGTTGGCAGCACCGGCGTTGTCACTGCCATTGCACGAGGCGATGCAGCCATTACTGGTAGCACTATCACCATGACGGGTACCTATGGTTCCAATGGGCAAGTTGGCTGGGTCTGCTCAGGTAACATCTTGTCGAAGTACCTCCCAGCTTCGTGCAAATAGATGCCTGAAACTGTCATTGGATTGAGTCAATCCAATGACAATTGGTTAGTGTTTTATAAAGTCATTCAGTGGAGTTTCAGTATGAGAAACCTCTAGCGCAATAGTTACGGGCTCGTCATCAGGCAGAGGTGTGGGCATTCTTTCAAGTGCAATTTCAAGCACTTTGTCAATCCACCGCACAGGCACGATTTCAAGGCCATTCTTTACGTTTTCAGGGATGTCCTGTAAATCTTTAGCGTTGTCCTCGGGAATCAAGACGGTCTTAATATCTCCACGCAAAGCAGCCAATAATTTTTCTTTCAAGCCGCCAATTGCTGTTACTTCTCCCCGCAGGGTGATTTCACCAGTCATGGCGACATTACACCTTACTGGAATTCCCGTCATGGCTGATACAAAAGCCGTCGTCATGGCTGCTCCTGCGCTAGGTCCATCCTTAGGTGTCGCGCCATCAGGCACATGGATATGAATATCTTTCTTCTCAAAGAACTCATCTTTGATACCCAGGCGATGTGAACGGCTGCGAACCACAGTGCGCGCCGCTTCAACTGATTCCTTCATCACATCACCCAGCGACCCAGTCCGGGTGAT
>CAIYNH010000406.1 GCA_903927495.1 uncultured beta proteobacterium | reverse complement strand
CTGCTGGATCTGCTTTACAGAACGGCCAGCGTCACACGTGCAGCTGAGTTGCTGGGTCAAAGCCAGCCCACGGTGTCAATCTGGCTGGCAAAACTTCGAGAGCAACTGGCTGATCCCTTGTTTATTCGCACCTCGGAAGGCATGGTGCCGACACCACGCACCGATGCCTTGATCGGCACGGTGCGCGAAGTTTTGGCGGGCCTGCGCAGTCTGTCTGAGTTACATACTCAGTTTGATCCTGCAAAATCGCTGCGCCGTTTTTCAATATGCATGACCGATGCCAGTCACATCACGCTACTGCCGACTTTGCTGGCGCACGTTCGCGCGCTGGCACCAGGAGTGCAATTGACCGCTAGTCGCATTGATGCAAACCTGGCGCAGGCACTGCAAAATGGCAACGCCGATCTGGCATTGGGTTTTCTGCCGTGGTTGGATGCCGGGTTTTACCAGCAAACGTTTTATGACCAGGACTGGATTTGCCTGGCTAACGCCAAGCATCCACGGATCATTGATGAGCAGCCAGAACACTGGAATCTGGAAGTCTATCAAGCCGAGGCACATATCGGCATTTCCCCCGGCACCAGTTACCAATTGCTGGACAACACCGTTGCATCGAAACACATAAATCGCCAAATCCGACTGGAGCTTCCTGGTTTTCTGGGGCTCTCCGCCATTCTCTCAACCAGTGACCTGATTGCCACCCTGCCCCGTCATATTGGCGAAACACTGGCTCGCGCAGCGGCCTTGCGGACCCTGCCCTGCCCGTTCGAAGTTCCAGGCTTTACTGTTAAACAGTATTGGCATGCCCGCTACCACCACGACCCCGCAAACCGCTGGCTGCGTGGTGTGTGCGCCAACCTTTTTATGAAAAATGTCAGTCCTACCATCGCCCAAAATTGACTGCCATGTGCATGTTTTTGATCCTTCCCGATATCCGTACACGCCAGGTGCCTGGTATCGCCCTATGGGAGGTGAGACCGGCACGGCAGCCCAACTGGGTCATGTGCTAGATGCACATGGTGTGCAGCAGGCACTTATCGTTGGCCCGAACTCGGGTTATGGGCTGGATAACCGTTGCCTGCTCGATGCCATCAAACAAGGTGCGGGCCGCTACAAAGGTATTGCCGTGGTGCGCAACAATGCCAGCCTGGCTGAATTGCAAGACCTGCAAGGCGCAGGTGTCGTGGGTGTGGCCATGAACGTAGCATTGCTAGGCATTGACTTTTATCGCCATACCAGTCCGCTGCTCCAACACCTGCGTGATTTGAAAATGTGGGCGCAGTTGCAGATCGAAGCGGATCAGTTGCTTGACTTGAGAGCAATGCTCCAAGCCAGTGGTGCCCAACTGTTGTTTGATCACTGCGGCCGACCTGAGCCGAAAGCCGGCATCAGCCAGGCGGGCTTTGCCGCGATGCTGGCCATGGCTGACACCGGCCGCGCCATTGTCAAGCTATCGAGTCTGGTGAAATGCTCAGCACTACCCTACCCCTACCCGGATGCCTGGCCCTATGTGCAAGCGCTTCTGGATGCCTTTTCCCCGCAGTCTTTGGTGTGGGGCTCCGACTGGCCTTTTTTGCGCGCACCAGAGCGCATTGATTACGGCCCGCTGCTGGCGCTATTTGAAAAACTGCTGCCTGATGCAAGCGCCCGTCAGGCTATCTGGTACGACACCCCGCGACGATTGTTCGGGTTTGACGAACAGCCTAAAGCCACAGCACCCGCGAGTTAGCCAAGCCTATCGAATGACGGCTGCGGCACTGTAGCCGGGTGGAAGCACGAGCCGGATCATAGGGTCTTTCGGTGCACGTTCACGAAAACTCTTCACCTCAGCTTGAAGATTGCTGATCATTTCCTTCACTGCGGCATCAAAACCACGGCTACGTGCGGCCCGCGCCTGCTCAGAAAAACCAACCATGGTGGCCGTGCCTTTCAGATTCGAAATTCCACCTCCCCGCATTAACAATCGACGACTTTTGATGTCGAATACGGTGGTCTCGACGGAGGTCAAGATGTCGTACTGATCGCCATCAACAACATAAGCGCCAACACCCGTCCAATAGAGAAATGACCAACCATTGGCACCTGCGTTTTGCACTTGGTCAAATGAAATCAAAGCCACGACATTCAGATTCAACATAGCTGCAATTCGATCCAAATTGCCAAAACCACCGCCAGCGTCGAGATACATCGAGGGCACAGCCACAATTTCCCTGACAAAAGGATAATTTGAAAATGCTTCACTCACCTGACTTGCCAATTTGATACGGTCGTTTTCAGGCAAGCGGAACTCCGGGCTCGCGGTATCCGGTACAAATGCCACACCAATCCGAAAAGGCACCTTTAATTCGGCAACAGTATCTGCAACGATAGAGGGAGTTTCGGAGCCTGGGAAAAGATAGGCAACGACCGAGCCCACCTGCCTCTGCCTGGCAGCAGTGTCCATCGACGCACAGCCACCAAACAAACCGAGCAGCAACGCCAGCAGCAACGCCAGCAGCAAAGCCGTTATCCTCATGATCAACTCCACCAAATTTAAAAATGAATGTTTTTGAACCCTGTAAGAGACAAATTAGAGCATCTCAAAGGGTTTTTGAACAGTCTGTTGCGGCATCAACCGACAGATCAGTTGGCTTCCGGGTATCAGTCATAGGATCATGGTGTTATCTGAACACCCAAAGCAGGACACTCAGACTTATGAAAGACAGCACCGTGGTCATCAG
>CAIYNH010000405.1 GCA_903927495.1 uncultured beta proteobacterium | reverse complement strand
GTGCCAGATAGGGACTGTCGGTCTCAATGAGCAAGCGATCCAAAGGCACCATGGCCGCAACATCACGTAAATTTTGCGCGCTCTTGAAGGTCAAAATGCCAGAAAACGAAATATAAAACCCCAACTCCAGCGCTGTACTTGCGACATCGATGGATTCGGTAAAACAGTGAAAAACACCACCTGCTGCTCCAGCGGAGCCGTCTTCGCCCTCGTCTTTCAGCACCGCCAAAGTGTCTTCTGCAGAGCTTCGGGTATGAATGATCAGTGGCTTGCACAGTTGTCTGGCGGCCCGAATATGGGTGCGAAAACGCTCACGTTGCCAAGCCATGTCAGCCACACTGCGGCCATTCAGTCGGTAGTAGTCAAGACCGGTTTCGCCAATACCCACTACCCGTGGCAAAGCGCCCAAGGTCAACAAATCCTGCAACGTCGGCTCTTTAACGCCTTCGCTGTCAGGATGAACACCGGCCGTGGCCCAGAAGTTGTCGTATTGGAGGGCCAGACCATGCACCACGTCAAACTCCTCCAGCGTGGTGCTGATACACAAAGCCCGGTCAACTTTGGCCTGCGCCATGGCGACGCGAATCGCTGGCAAATCTGACAACAATTCAGAAAAATTAAGGTGACAGTGGGAGTCTGTGAACATGCGACAAGGTCATAGTTGCCACCAGCACGATTGCGCGCCAGTAGTTAAATTGTCTGGGTGGATCGATCTGAGGTCAGGTGGGTACCAAGGATATCTTCAATTTTTAGCTTCAGAGCTTGCGATTTTTCATCGTTCGGAAACTGGATGCCAACCCCTTGCGTCCGATTCCCAGCGGCTTTTGCGGGGGTTACCCAGGCCACTCTGCCAGCCACTGGATAACGCTGGTTGTCGTCCGGCAGCGAAATCAGCACATACACCGAATCACCGAGTTGGTAGTCTCGCGTGGTTGGCACAAACAAACCGCCGTCGGTAAAGATGGGGATGTAAGCCGCATAAAGTGCAGATTTTTCCTTGATCGCCAATTGAATGACGCTGGGGCGAGCGATGGCTGTGGAAGGTGTGCTCATGGTTATCTTCATCAGTTGGAGTTTAGGGCCAACTGCGCCTGATTGACCAGAGCTTCCTGCATCAATCCAACATTGAACGGATGTTCCACTGTTCGCTTGGCTGCCGAGAGCGCCTTAGCCCAATCGCTCAGACTTTGCCAGCTACCACCCACTGGCAAATCCGAGGCTTCAAAAAAGCGAGGCAGGGCACCTGCTTTGAGTGCCAGTGCGTCATGGCAAATTTTGTGCAGGGCATCCAGCGTTTGCGCCGCAGACCAGTCTTTGAAGACGCTGACATCACCGCGTTTGACGGCGAGGGGCAACTGCGGCCAAAGCCCAGCAACGGGAGCAAATTCCAGAGCATCTTGCGGCCGACCACCTGAAGCACGCAATGTCACCGTAGCCTGCTCCGCTGTTACGCCCTGCTCCTGCAGCCATTGCATGGCACTGTGCGGGTCCGGCCAAGTCATGGTGTGACCCAGACAGCGGCTGCGAATGGTCGGTAGCAACAAGTGGGCAGCGTCGCTGGACAACACAAATTTGACATCACCCGGTGGTTCTTCCAATGTTTTCAACAAGGCATTGGCGGTGTAGACGTTCATGCGCTCAGCCGGGAACACCAGCACCGCCTTGCCCCGGCCCCGGGCACTGGTACGCTGCGAAAATTCCACCGCATCACGCATGGCTTCAACACGAATCTCTTTGCTGGGCTTGCGCTTTTTGCTGTCAATTTCATCTTGTGCTTTTTCGCTCAAGGGCCAATTCAGCGCCAACATGGCGGTTTCAGGCATCAACACGCACAAGTCAGCATGGGCGCGCACCTCAATCGCATGACAACTGCCGCAATGACCACAGGCACCTTCAGCACTGGGGTGATCACATAACCAAGCGCGAACCAGTGCCAAGGCCAGTTCGTATTGACCCAAACCCGAGGGCCCGGCCAGCAGCCAGGCATGACCGCGCTGGGCCAGTAAAGTTTTCGTCTGGGCGGCAATCCAGGGTGCCGCGCGGGTGCTGGTCTGGCTCATGGCAGCCATTTTCGCTGTTGGACCGTGGCCAACAGGTCTTGCCAAACAGCAGTACGGCTCTGGTCGGCTTCAATTCTGGCAAATCGCTTCGGTTGCGACTCAAGTCGAGCCTGGTAGCCGGCCCGCACCCGGGCAAAAAACTCAACAGGTTGAGACTCAAACTTATCCGGCACCCGGGCTCCAGCCAAACGTTCAGCAGCAATCTGCGGTGCCAGGTCGAACCAGATTGTGAGATCGGGTTGTCGAACAAAAAACCCTTCCAGAGTCCGTGTAGTCTGCACTAGACGCTCTAAATAAGTGAGTGTTTCATGATCAAAACCGCGCCCGCCACCTTGGTAGGCAAAGGTGGCATCGGTAAAGCGGTCACACAGCACCACGTCACCACGAGCCAGTGCCGGTTCAATCACTTGCTGCAGGTGGTCGCGTCGCGCGGCAAACACCAGCAGCGCTTCGGTCATGGCATCCATGGGGTCAAGCAGTACCAGCGTGCGTAACTTTTCGGCCAAGGGTGTGCCACCCGGCTCACGGGTCTGGGTCACCGCCCTGCCCTGTGCTGCAAAGATCTGTTTCAGCGCGTCGATATGCGTCGATTTGCCGGCACCGTCGATGCCTTCAAAGCTGATGAAAATTCCGTTGTTACTCATGGGTTCTGGCTACTGTCCACGTTGGTATTTGTTCACCGCCCGATTGTGCGCGTCCAGGCTGTCGCTGAACTGGCTGCTCCCGTCACCTCGTGCGACAAAGTACAAGGCTTTGCTGCTGGCAGGTTGCACGGCTGCCAGCAGCGCCGGCTTGCCAGGCATGGCAATTGGCGTGGGCGGTAACCCAGCCCGGGTGTAAGTGTTCCATGGCGTGTCGGCCAGCAAATCGCGACGGCGCAGGTTGCCATCGAACTTGTCACCCAAGCCATAAATCACCGTTGGGTCGGTTTGCAGCAGCATGCCAATATTCAGCCGGTTGGTAAAGACTGAAGCAATCATGGCGCGGTCGCTGGCCCGACCGGTTTCTTTTTCGATGATGCTGGCCAGGGTTAACAACTCTTCGGGGGTCTTTAAAGGTGAATCCGGTGTCCGTAGCAACCATGCTGCTGCCAGATGTTTGTCCATGGCGCGCAGGGCCCGGCGCAGTAGCGCCAAATCACTGCTGCCTTTTGCATAGGTGTAGGTGTCAGGGTAAAAACTCCCCTCGGCGGGGCGCTCCGGGTGGCCCAACATGTTCATGATCAAATCGGGTGAAAACGCTTTCGTATCATGTGTTAGGTGCTCTGCATTTGAGAGCGCAGCACGGACTTGCTTAAAGCTCCAACCTTCCACCAGTGTGACGGCGCGCAGGCTTTCTTCGCCTCGCACCAATTTGGCCAGCAGGCTGCGCGGGGTGGTATTGGTTTCAATTTCGTAACTGCCGGCCTTGATCATGCGCGCTTGTCCCGACAGGCGAAACCACCAGTACAGCGTCAGCGCTGAGGTTTGCACGCCCGCCTCCACCGCCGCCTGTGCCACAGCGCGTGGCGAGGTACCGGCCTCAACCGAGAGATCGAGAACTGGCGCGCCCAGCGTCAGGCTTTGATTCAGCCACCACGCCGCCAACCCGCTGCCTGACAGAACCAGCACTAGCACCAAACCAAGGAAACGTCGCACAACCCCATACCTTCCAGAAAATTGAGTGCGGATGATAATTCACACCATGCACACACAACTCAATGGCGTAGCCCCGCTGACTAATTTAGGGCTGATTCGAGCACAAGGCGACGATGCTGCCAAATTTTTGCATGGCCAATTGACCAACGACTTTGTTCTGTTGGGCTTGTCGGACGCACGCCTGGCAGGCTTTTGCAACGCTAAAGGTCGGCTGCAAGCCAGCTTTATTGGCTTCAAACGCTGTCAGACCGACATCTTGCTAGTGTGCTCAAGTGATATTTTGGCCACCACGCTGAAACGCCTGTCGATGTTTGTGATGCGTGCCAAAGTCAAACTCAGCGATGCCAGCCATGAATTCAAGCTGTTTGGACTGGCTGGCGATGCCACCCCTAATGCTTCGAATTCAGGAGCTTCTAACGCCCGTCCAGTATGGTTCAAAGAAGATTTTGATGCTGCAAACTGTGTGACGCTATACCCGGCTGATGGTGTGGCGCGAGCTTTGTGGGTAGCACCCGTTGCCGGCCCGATACCTGCGGGTCAACCTTTGAGTGAAGCACTCTGGGCCTGGAGCGAGGTGCGCAGCGGCATAACCACACTCACTTTGCCCATTGTCGAAGCCTTGGTGCCACAAATGCTTAATTACGAATCAGTGGGTGGTGTGAACTTCAAAAAGGGTTGTTATCCAGGGCAGGAAGTGGTGGCGCGCAGCCAATTCCGTGGCACCCTCAAGCGGCGCGCTTATCTGGCACATTCAGATGCCCCTATGCAGGCTGGCGAAGAACTGTTCGCCAGCGATGATGCCAGTCAGCCCTGTGGCATCGTGGTCCAGGCAGCGGTTACGCCAACGGGTGGGGTTGATGCCATTGTGTCTATGCAGATCAGTGCGTTTCAAGCCGATGCTGTCAAAACTGTCTCAGCCGACGGTCCTGCATTGACGCTGTCCCCAGCACCCTACCCTTTGCTGGCCGATATTTAGGACATGCGGACACAGCCAATCTAGGTGTGCGCCGAACTGTTTACTGGGTTATACGCAAATAAATTCAACACCAAGAGAGGGAAGATGAAAGGCTAGAACAGCTCGCGCTGTGGAAATAGCCGCCACCGAACGGGTGGCACCAAGAGTTGGGGCCGCGTAAGCGTCCCCGAATTGGCGCTTTGAGCAGCTCACATTTTGAAAGCACCCGGCTTTGCCGGGGGATGGTTACTTGCCGACCGGATAATCCGTAAAGTTCTCCTTTAGCATTGGCTAATGGACAAAGCGGATCAAACAACCGATAGTCATCAAATAAGTATTTAATGATATTTAAGCAAATACATGATGAGTTGGCGATAAAATAGGTAATTGATAAATTACTTATCATCATGCCAACAAAAATTAGAACCACTCGGCAACGCACAGAAATTCGTCAAAGTAAGCTAGTAGAAGCAGCCCTTCTTCTGGCCGCACAGCGTAATCCTGGTGACATCACCACAGGGGATTTGGCAGATGTCGTTGGCATCTCACAGGGTGCTGTTTTTAAACATTTCGCCTCAAAAGAAGCCATTTGGCTCGCTGTTTTGGAGTGGGTCAAAAAAACATTGATGGAAAAATTAGTCGCTGCAGCAACCAAGGCAGAGCTAGGTGCTGACAAGTCAAGCTATGGACTAAGAGCATTGCAGGCAG
>CAIYNH010000404.1 GCA_903927495.1 uncultured beta proteobacterium | reverse complement strand
CTCTCTTCTCGGCTCCGAGAGTTGAGGTCAGCCCCTGCATTGCTCAATTGCAAAATTGTCTTTTGATCACCTCCAATTGCAGCTGTATGCATTGGCGTAGCGCCATCTGGAAGCTGTTTTGTTGGAGACGCGCCGTGACGCAGCAAGCTCTCTACGCATCCATTCGCTCCGGTGGCACAAGCAATATGCAGTGGAGTGGCACCGGCATTGTCACCATGGGACGGACCTAACTCTACGTTTGCACCGGCATCTAGCAAGACGTTAACCATCTGCAGAGCTGAATCACCTCGTGAAACAGCCAAGTAAAGTGGTGAATTGCCGTTTCTATCTTGCAGAGTAAGGTCAGGTTTCTGTTTAAGCAAGAACTCAGCCGCAGCCCATTGCCCCTTGTCAATGGCGGCAAGGATTGGTGTGTCGCCAGAATCCGGCTCGGGCGCATTAATGTCTGCGCCCTTTTTTAGCAATTCATCAATCTTGTCAGTGTCACCAGAGCGTGCAGCCGCAATCAACTCTGCCACTCGTTTCTTATCGCCACCAAATAGCCCAAAAATCATGCCTCTACTCCCTTGAAATGAATATCCTGGGATATGACTTCCCAGGTGACAAAAATTAACCCTCGAACAACGAAATGATCCAACCCAGCAACAAAATAAACGGCAAAAGAACGATGACGACAAGCCAAAAATTGGCAAACAGCCCATTTGCTGCTCTGGCCAAGTCTTCAAGAAACATGGCGTAACTCACTCAATATCAGCGGCCAGTAATTGAGTTGCCGACTAAACATACTTGGCCGCCGCATCCAGAAAGCTTTTTTGAACCTTTGACCGCAACGCAGGTGGCGCCAGCACCTGCACATCAGCTCCAAATCGCATGATGTCGCCAATCAGTTCACGATCATCAGAGTATGGAAATGAGAGTACGTAGCTGCCATCAGCCTCGGTTTTGCTTTCTTGCATGGAATGCCAAATCTCGCCATTGACCCAGCGGGCTCGCTCAGGTGTGAACTTGAGTGTGGCCCATCCTTGAGGTGCTCCATTGAAGATGCCATAACCAGCGCTGACGGCTTCATCAATCTTTTTGTCCGCCAGTTCTTTCGCGGCTATCTCCATGACCTCTACTTTGGTCACGGCGTCTAGGCTGAAGTTGCGCAAGTCATCACGCAAATGGCACCAAGCATCCATGTACCAGTTGTCACGGTAGTGGACTAGCCGCTGGGGCGATACTTCCCGTTCCGAGGTGATGCCGTTTTGGCGATTAAAGTGCCAAATTTTGAGCCGCTTGCGAGACATGGTGGCAGCGGCAATTGCTTCAAAACACTTGGCAACAACGATGCGCTTGCCCGCACTGACAATACGGATGCGCTTAGCAACATCCTGGGTGGCCAACCCGTGTTTTTCCATGAGAAGAGTCAGACGATCATGCAGGGGTCGTAGTTGTGCGCCCAGAAGGCCTGGTTGAAGTTGCTCCAGCAGCTGCTGTATGGTGACCAGAGCCAATATTTCGCCTTGACTGAACCACAGACCCGGCAACTCGTCTTCGACTCTTTTGGGATCAAGTTTGTATCCACCCAACTCGCGGTCGAACTCGATGGGAACATGCAGTTGGTCGCGGAGTTTTGCGATGTCACGCTTAAGCGTTGCTGACGAGATTTCGAGCACGTCCATCAACTGGTCGGCAGGGACAGCACGCATGCTGCCCAGCAAACTTCTGTAACGGTACAAACGCACTATCTCACTCATGCCACCCCTAGCTTTTTTGTGTTTTCTGAATCATAGTCCAACAAGCAAGCCCAGCACGGCACGAGCGCAACATTGAACTGCCGCCTGACTGCGGTCAATGCGTCCTGAGCAGCCCTTGCGAATGTGTATGACGTCATCAGATTGACCTTGCTTTCACTTAACTCAAGCGGACCTTCCTTTGCCGATGAATGCTCGATGCCCTTTGCTTGTCAAAAGATTTGAGAGTGAGTATGCGAAAGGTCAGGGTCAAACAGTGATGCGGGCTATCCTGTTCTTAGGTACAGGGATTTGCAAAAAATCACCCACACACAGGATCATGTAGTGAGCCTTTGGTGTGTATATCGAGCACAAGCCGCCGATGAAGGGTCGACTTATACAGCTTATACCGAGCAAGGAACGGTCAATTGCACCGACCTTCGGGCTTCAAGCACTGTGGCCTGAGACCACGCTCAGCAAGCCATACCATCAAGCGGATGACGGCCTCAGCAAGTGACATGGTGCGAATAACCGAACGATCCAAACATGGCAGAACACCTTCAACCACGAACGCTGTTTGGGCCACCATGAGTCAATTAGTTCAGCATAGAACTCTCGCCCATCCTCGGAGACAAATCCTATGGAAATCAGTTTTTGACTGAGGAAATCCGCAAACTCAGTGTCCAAAAATATTTGCAATATAACCCTTATAAATATTTCTAGCACTGAAAATAACATCAAATATGCCATTATTATTTTCAAATGATAAACAAAAATTATATTTAAATTTATAGTCCAAATATGATGAGCAGCATTTGTTATCGCATATTTGTGTTAAGTTGTTTG
>CAIYNH010000403.1 GCA_903927495.1 uncultured beta proteobacterium | reverse complement strand
GTTCACAGTCACGCTTGAAGGGATGATGTTCTTGGGTGCAATCACTGCAATCAGCCCCGTGGGTTGATCAATCAGGTAGTTGCCGGCCTGTGCGCCGCTCAAGCTCAAGCCGCTGACTGTCACGCTCTGTGTACCTGCATCCTTGGCAACAAAGGCCGCCGATGGCACGCCTGTGACGCTCACGTTATCAACATCATAAACCTTGCCATCGCCCGTGCTGCCTGCGCTAACAGCTATTGTATTAAGAGCAGCAGTGCCGCTTATTCCCGCCGCTAGTGTGGCATCGTAAGTTTTACCCTGGGCCGTCAGGCCGGTGGCGCTGACGTGCTTGGCAGTTATGATCCCAGTCAACCCAGTGGGTTGCACCACGCTGTAGTTGGCAGCATCGGTGCCGCTCAAGGCAACACCACTGACACTCACGTTGCGCGTGCCGACATCTTTGACTGCAAATACACCAACTGCCGTGCCCACCGCACTGACCACATCACCCGCATAGGCCAGTCCATCGCCCGTGCTGCCTGCACCAGCAGCTTCTGTATTGATAGCGGCACTGCCGAGAAGTGTGGTGGTGTTTGTGGCATCGTAAATTTTGCTTTGAACGCTCAAGCCCGCAACATTGATTGGCTTGGCGGTGATGGTGGCGCTAAACGGTCCGGTAGGCAAACCGGTTACCGTGTAGTTTCCTGCCTGCGCGCCTGCCAGCGACAAGCCACTGACGCTGACACTTTGGGTGCCCACGTTCTTGCCGGCAAAGTTACCCGTGCCCCTGACGTTGACCAAATCACCGCTGTAAGCCAAGCCGTCGGTACTGGAGCCTGCCCCGGCTGTTTCATAGCTGAAGGTACCCCCGCTCAAGGTTGCAGCAGTCGTTGCGTCATACACTTTGTCGTTCACAGTCACGCTTGAAGGGATGATGTTCTTGGGTGCAATCACTGCAATCAGCCCCGCTGGTTGATCAATCAGGTAGTTGCCGGCCTGTGCGCCGCTCAAGCTCAAGCCGCTGACCGTCACAGCCCGGGTACCTGCATCTTTTGAAACAAAAATGCCGCTAGCCGCGCCAGTCAAAGCCACGTTGTCGCCGGTGTAAGCCGCTCCGTCTGTAACGCTGCCTGTCCCAGCAGCTTGGCTTGCAATCAATGCAACCATCCCATTCAGCGTTGCGGTGGTAGTTGCGTCATAAGTTTTATCTTGCGCGCTCAAGCCCAATGCAACCAGGTGCTTGCGGCCAATCACGGCAGTCAGGCCACTCGGTTGGTCAACCGCGTAGTTGCCGGCTTGCGCACCGGTCAGTGTGAAGCCGCTCACAGTCACATTTTGTGTGCCGGCATTTTTGCTGACAAACGAACCAATGGGTGTACCAGTCGGGCTAACATCGTCGCCGATATAGGTTTTACCGTCTGCAGTGGAACCTGCGCCTACGGCCTCGCTGCTCAAAACAGCACTTCCACCCAAACTAGCTCCAGCAGTGGCATCGTAAATTTTCCCTAAAGCGGTCACTCCAGATACGCTCAGGTGTTTCGAATTAATGCTTGCCGTCAGCGTGCCCGAAGTTGTTAATTTGGCGGTGTAATTGCCGGCATCAATGCCGGTTAGTGACACGCTGCTAAGGGTGATGTTTTGCAGGCCCACAACATTCTTACTGGCAAAAGTTCCTGTGCCAATGGCTCGAACGTCATCGCTGGTAAACGCATTACCGTCAGTGTCAATTCCTGTGCCAGGCGCTTCTGTGGTAAAGGCACCGCCTGCAAATGTTGCGACATTCGTGCCATCGTAGATCTTGTCTTGTGGGTTAACCGTAGTTGAAGTCAGTTGTTTTTTGCTGATCAGAGCGGTTAAATTAGTGGGCAGGTCAACCACGTAGTTGCCAGCGCCAGCGCCACTCAAACTCAAACCACTCACGGCTACTGCTTGTGTGCCGGCATTTTTACTTGCAAATGTGCCGCTGGCTGTGCCATTCAAAGCAACTGTATCGCCGCTAAAGGCAGCACCATCCGTGCCGGTGCCCGTACCTGGGGATTGTGTTGCCAAGAGTGCAGCGGTGCCTGTGAGCCCAGCTGCCTTGGTTGCATCGTAGATTTTGTCTTGCGCCACCAGACCGGTGGTTGTCAAATGTTTGCGGCTGATGACCGCAGTCAGGCCGCTGGGTTGTGCAAGCACGTAGTTGCCCACTTGCGCACCGGTCAGTGTGATGCCGCTGACTGTCACACTTTGATTGCCTGCATTCTTAGAAACAAACACGGCTGCTGGCGTGCCACTGGTACTGACATCGTCACCAGTGTAGAACTTGCCGTCCGCACTGCTGCCACTACCGACTGCCTCAGCAATCAAGGCCGAGCTACCCGTCAAACTCGCGAGTGTCGTGGCATCGTAGATTTTTGACTGCGCAGCAAGACCAGTGACTGAGAGTGATTTCGGATTAATAGTCCCCGCCACGGTGGTGGTACTGCTCGTTACATAGTTATTGCCATTGTTGCCATCGTTAACTGTATATCTACTAACGCTCAATATTCGAGCCCCTGCATCCTTGGAATCAAAAACCTGCGCTTGACCGACCAAGCTATCCCCTAGTTTGAGATTGTTAGCTGTTGGTAATAAACTTGAGTTTATTGTTCCATCATATATTTTGATGTCGGCAACAGGGCTAATCGTCAGAGTCGAAGGGTTAATAACACCTGCCACGGTAGCTGTATTGTTGAGCACATAGTTGTTACCACTGTTGCCATCATTGACTGTAAAACCAGTCACAGCCAAAGTACGATTACCTACGTTTTTTGAATCAAAAGTTTGAACAAGTCCTGGCAAGGAATCGCCTACTTGCAATCCACTCACCAAAGGGGGGGGACTCGAGCCCACAGTGCCATCATAGGTTTTGCTGTCGGTAACTGGGGTAAAGGTCAAAGTACCCTTTGAAATACTGGCGCTAGTCGGAACAATCCCACTAAAGTCGTAATTACCCGCATCCGTGCCCGTTAGGCCAAGACCACTGACCGTCACTGACTTGTTGAGACCTGCATTTTTGTTGGTAAAGACAGCGGTTCCGGTTCCACCTGCAAAAGTAAGATCATCCCCAGTGAAGTACTTGCCGTCCGTTGCACTGGTGGCACCCCCCACGATGCTGGGCGCGCCGCTCATACTGGCGGTGACTGTGCCGTCATACGCTTTGCCATCAACCGAGATCCCGGTAACAGACAACGGCTTGGGTCTGATGGTGCCTGCAATGGTTGCCACGCTGGTGACGGAATAGTTATTGCCACTATTGCCATCGTTCACCGTGACGGTACTCATATTCAAGGTTCTAGGTCCGGCATTTTTTGAGTCAAAAACTTGTACCAAACCCGTCACGCTGTCACCAATCACGAGATTAGCCGCCGATGGTGTCAAGCTCGAAGTGGTGGCTCCGTCGTAAATCTTGGAATCCGCCACTGGCGTGATGGTTAACGGCCTTTGGGTGATATTGGCCGTGGTGGTGGTGCTACTTGTCTGCAATGAGTAATTAGGGGCACGAGTACCTGCTAACGCAAAATTGCTTACTGAAATGGGTTTGTTATTGCCGACGTTCCAGCCGTTGGGATCATTGATGGTGGAGTCAAAGGTCGAGATCGCGCTGATGCTCAATACATCGCCCGCCACCCGGTTGTCTGCAAAGGTTACGGGTGCCACGTTGGATCGATCATAAACTTTGTTTTGACCCGTTGCAGTCACAGTCAATGGACGTTGACTGACCGTGTAAGTTGCAGTATTGCCAGCCAAAAATCCATAATTCACGCTGCTGGTGAGTCCGCTGCCGTATTTCAGTGCATAGGTGTTGGCAAACATAGCCGAATTAATGTTCCAGTTCAACGAAGCACTGTCTGTGGCTATCCAATTTGGCGAACCACCCAAGCCAATATTGCCGGCTGTGTCCTCTGGGTCGGCAAAGCCCGACAAGGTGTAGCTTAAAGAAGCCGTGGGAGTGTTCCCATAGACGTGCGTTGCACCGCCGGAGTTGCTGGCGCTGACTGAAAGTGTCCCCGGTGCTGCCGCATATACAAAGCCATTTCCACCTTGGGTAACATTTGCAGCCGGTAACGAAGCAAGCGTCCTACTGTACTGGCGGAAATTTGAAGTCAATCCATTTTTTGTAGCAACCGTTGTTGGGGTTCCGGCATAGACCAACCAGCGCCCCGTGCCCGGCACCACCAGCGCATTGCCAGCTGAAGCAGCCGTGTTGGCAAAGTTGCCTGTCGCAGATAAGACCAATGAGTTTCCACTAGCTGTGGTTTGAACCGTATCGGCCAGAGTCAAGTCGCCCACTGTGGCAATCTTCACCGAACCAGTTGCCGTGATAGCGTCTAGCGCTAGTGAGTTCTTGTCAGTCAGAGCAATGGCGCCGGCACTAGGCGCTGAAATCCTGCCAAAATCGTTATTGACGTCTGTGAGCGAGAAATTGCCACCACCCGACAAGGCCACTGCTTGGCCTGATGCTGCAAATACGCCGCCAGAAAGCGTGGTGCCGCTGACGGCAGAAAGGCCGCTTGGCGCGCTCACCGCTATCGCTCGGCTACCTAGATTGATCGTACTGTTGGTCTGCAGGGTTCCGCCACCCAGCGTGATATTGCCTGCCCCAACATTATTAAGGCTGGATACGGCCAATGTTCCTGCATTGATCGATGTGCTACCACTGTAGGTGTTAGTGCCGGCCAGAGTCAATGTACCGCTGCCAGCCTTGATCAACGAGCCTGTGTCGCTGATCGTGCCTGCGATGGCGCTGTTTGCGCTATTGGCAACAGTAAGCGTACTGCTGGCAAGTTTGACATTACCAGCAAAATTAACCGCTGCGCCCGATAACAAGTTATTACCCGAGGCACCAATCATATTGGTCGAGGCCGTCAGGCTGTCTATTAGCAGCCGTGCCCCGAGTGCTAAGCCGCCGGTTGCATCCCATGATCCAGACACGAACACGAATTTGTAATCGCCTGCAGTGTCTGACGGCTTAAGCGTCACCGAGGCAGTGGTCCACTGTTGGATGACTGAAGCACTTGCACCAGTTTGATTCAACAGCGGAACGGTGGCACCCGTTGTTGTATTGAGCAGATACCCTTGAACATCAAAAGCATCGCTCCCACCCTGCGCCTTCCACTTGAAACCGACGCTGTCACCGGGGCTAAGTGAGACGACGCTATTGCTAACAATATAGGGGCCACGCACGATGCAGAAGCCGCTGGCGCAAGTTCCAGAAGAATTCATTTCTACGGAACGGGTACCGTCACCAGTACTTGCGCTGTCCGCATAAATTTTGGTTGCGAACGAAAAACCAGAATATAGGCCGGCTGTATCGCATCCAACCCCTGTGGTTTTGTTGCAACCGGAAGCTACATTGGCTGGGTAGGTGGTGTCGATTGGTGAAACAAAACCTCCAATCGAATCTACACCCAACATGACTCTTGCGTTGGTAACCGTCCACCCCGTAATGCTGGTACTTCCTACCGCATCGCTTTCAAAATTACTGTTAATGAACTGTCCGGTCAAACCAATTGCGCCAAACTGTACGGTGTTGTTGTAGTTCTGGTTTCCGGTTGTTATGACATCTGTATTGATGTACGTCCCACCCGTTGCACTCGTGGTAACACTCGCCAACGGTATTGTTCCTCCGAGTGTTTTGTAAAAAATGATGTTTCCGTTATTGCCCGTATTCACTGTCAGATTACGATTGCCATTAACCGTACCTTTCAGGCCGATGCCAACGGTTCCCGTCATGGTTGTATCTGAGCCAAGTGTCAAGTTGCCATCAACGAGAACTCTGTCAACAGCGTTCAGTGTTAACGGATCGTGGATATTGACAGTGCCGGTGCCAATAAATTTCACCGAGGCCCCTGCTTGCATATCTACGGCAAGTGGATTTCCCGCAGTATCAGAAATGCTTTTATTGGTGTTGAGATTTATATCGCGAGCCGCTTGAAGTGTTAACTTGGTCGCAGTTCCCGCTGTCTTGGTGATGTTGTCATCGATCGTAATATCGCCATTGCCTGCCGTAGCCCCTTGGCTGCTGAGAATGGTGACATTGTTGTTGTCGAGGTTTGCACTTAGCGTAGCTCCGCTAATGTCGCCACCTGTGGCAGCAATTTTGTAGTCATTGGGGTCAATCAACCACTGTCCAACAATGCCTTTGAGTGCGCTGGTATTCACCACCGCACCATCTGCAATCTTGACATGGGCGCCAGAGGTTTCAATAAAACCCCCATCGCCGCCCAAGCTGCCACCCGTGGCTAGCAGCTTGCCGCCGATTGCCGCTGTGCCGCTGTCCATGTCAGCCTTGACCACAATGCGCCCGCCATTGCCCTGGGTGCTGGCCGATACATCCAGCGTGCCGATGTTGCTGATCTGCTGCGCACCCGTGAGCCAAATCTCGCCATTGCGGTTTTCAACGCTGCCCGCGCGAATGATGCCGGTGTTGTTGATCATCGACTCGGCAATGCCCTGGGCTGAGCGCGCGTCAAGCTTGACGCTGCCGCTCTCTGCGCTAATGCTGCCGCTGTTGCTGACCAACGTAGCTGCGGTAGCCGGGGTAACTGCAGCACTGAGCAAGCCACCTTGGCTAATATCCACCGTAATCGCACGGCCGGCCGCCAGCACTACCGAGCCCGTAGCGACATCGATGCTGCCTTGGTTTGCCACCGTGCCGCCCAACAACGCAATGTAGCCGCCGGGGGCCGCAGTCAAGTTGCCTTGGTTAAATACGCTACCGCCAAAGCCGGTAAACTGATAGCGCCCTGCGGCAAAGTCGACTTGCGATAAATCCAGCGCCGAGGCCACCAACCCCCCCACGTTGACACTGGAACCCGGGGCAAACAAGATGCCGTTGGGATTGGTTAAAAACACCTGGCCGTTGGCACTTAGTCGGCCATAAATCTCGCTGCCGCTGGTGCCAAGAATGCGGTTCAGCGCAATTGAGCTGGTGCTCGGCTGGGCAAATCGCACACTGGCCGCGACACCAATGTTGAAGCTTTGCCAGTCAAGCCCGAGCTTTTGGCTGGTCTGCACAATGGTCATCTGGTTGCCCGTTTGCTGAACCTGGCCACTGCCTACTTTGACCGCTGCTCCGCTGGGCAAGGCGTTGACATCCAGCGCCAAAGTGCTGTGTGCAGCAAAAAAACTGCCCAGTAAACCCGTCAGAAGTTGACTAACGCGGGCCCGCTGACGCCAGATCAGGCGCAGGGTTTTGCCGCCAGACAGGCGTATCAGCATCGACTTGATTTGGGTTTTGGCAGCAGAAATGACGCGAACAGACATGAGAGAGCTCCTTGGGCAAGCAAACTGGTGGGCTTGCTTTAGGTCGATTTATAGATTTTTGAAGATTTGGATGTATAGACGTGGCGTGTCGTCACGCGCGCCGCTGCTGGGTGCGCGGTTGCCGCGCCAAGCCAGGCTGGCGTTAACACCCATGTCGGCACCGCCCGTCCATTGCAGGCCTAGGCCGTTACCGTACAGGCTGACATCGTTACCCGTGGCACCTGCCAGCGGTGTGGTGTTGATACCGCCCCAGGCATGATCGTGAAATAGTGACCATTGCAGTGCGCCGCCCACATAAGGCTCGATATAACGCAACTCAAGCGCCAGGTTTTGACCGCTATCAACCGAAGCCTCCCCCACCGCATAAGCGCGCACCGCGCTGGGACCGGTGAGACTGAACTTCTCGGTGCTGTCAAGATTCTTGTTAGTTACCTGTCCAGCTAAACGGCCAAACAAGCCCCAGCTTGAACTGATGGTTTGCTGGCGTGTCAGGTCAAACCCAATTTTGGTAAAGTCGCCGCCGGTTTGCAACTCGGATTGGTCTTTGATTTGCTGTGCCGCGCTGCCAAAACTAAGCTGACCGGCGGAGAGATTCAGACTGGCGGCTAAACTGCCACCGCCTAACCAAGCATCGCGTTGGTCATAGGCCAAGCCGGCACTCAAAATGTTGTTTTCTTTGGGAGTGACTTCGGCAGTGAGCTGAATTTCATCTCTAAGTTTTTTCTTGTCCAAACTGGCAGAAAAATTCAGATTCCTGCTGTAGCTTCGGGTGATGGGATATGCCATATTGAGGTTAAGCACTGTGGCCTCGCCAAGACCGCCCAAGCTGATAAAGCTGCCACCTAGCTCATAGGTCAGGCGGCTGATGCCCGCCCCCACAGTCCAACCTAGCCCCCCCACGGGGACCTTCGTATTAAAGCTGGCGTTGACCATGTCACCCGTGTTGCTCGCAACGAGTCGAGCGCGGCTGCTGTCGCCTACACCAAACAAGTCCTTGAAATGAAAACTGGCACCTGCCCAATACTCCCCGGTGGAGACTGAGCCATGGTTATTGAACTCGAATTGCGCCGCGAGTGGCTCGTCTTCGGCAATGGAGAGCACCATATCGGCAGTACCGGTGTTTGAGCCAGGTGTGAACGAGCCCCGTGCCACGACACCCGGAATGTCGTTGAGCAACAGCAGTCGGCGCTCAACATCGGGCTGTGTTACGGTTGCGGCATCACTGAGGTTGCCCACATAGGCCTGCACCACATCATCTTGCAGTCGCACGTCTTGTGCTGCAACGATTTGCACTGTGTCAAGCTTGCCCTCCAGCACAGCAATTTCGAGCGTGCCGTCGGCAACTTTTTGCGCCGGAAGGTAGGCGTAGCTCAAAACATGTCCATTGGCCTGGTAGTGACGCGTAATGGCACCAGCGGCTTCGTTGAGTGCATTCAGGTCAACGGTTCGGCCAACCCAGGGTTTGAGCAAGTCAAGCAGTGTGACTTGGCTAAAGCTGCTGGCACCGGTGACGCGAAAGCCAGACACTACCACGCTCAAACCTTCTGGCATTTTGATGGTGGTGCGATCGGGCGCAGCAACCACTGGATCTATGGGAGCTGTTTGCCCCGAAGCAGGTTGAGCTGAGTTGGCTAGGTCTTTGAGCAGCGAGCCCGCGTTAGGCGGGGTTTGACTCCAGGCACTGCTGACCAGCATCAGTTGCAGACCGACCAGAGCAGCCAGCCTGTTTGGACGTAGATTTGCCAACAGCAGGCCAGGTTGCGATATTTGTTTCATAAGCTGGAAATAGTTGCGTTTGAGTAGTGAAGGGGCCGCGTTTTTATTGGCGGGCCAATTGTTCAAGCACCGCAGACAATTGGCGTTGCGCGGGGGCAAAGTCAGGTGCTTGCGTCAGTATGGTTTTCAGAGCATCCAGTGCTTTATCAAAGCGCCCTGCATCAGTATGAGCCAGTGCCTGGTCATACGCCAGCCAGAGCTGGTTTGATTGGACTGGTGCGGGTGCCAAAGCGGGTGCGCCAAGAGTCCGAGCAAGTTTGATGGATATTTTTTGAGCCTGTGCCAGCACATCGGGATAGGTGCTGGTGAATTCTTCGGCGAAAACCACCTGCGAAGTGGCTGAATCAACGGCTCGCAAATTGACCTGAATTTCATCACCGACTGCCATGAAACTACCAAACACCATGCGCTGCGCACCCATGATGCGCCCCAACTTCAACCGTGCATCGACATCGGTGAGGGCACTGCTGCCAATTTTTTGTTCAGTGAGCACTTGTTGCAAGTGAATCCGGTCGACCACCTTGAGATTGGTGCCAGCGAGCAAGGTACCCAACGTGGCTTCTGAAAGCGAGCGACTTAAAAAGTCAAGCTGAGTGAGAGTGGTAACTGCGGGCACTGTATGGTTGTCAAAATCCCACACGGCGATGGCCAGGTTCGTGGAGCCCGATGCCGCTTGTGCAAGTGCTTCGCTGAGTGCTAAAAAAACTGCAAAAAACCTGACAATCCACCCCGACATTTATTTTTTCCCCTGTGTTTACCCTACTGGCGCATTTGTAAGACTTTTCTTACCAAGTAGTTGGTTTGGATTCTATGCACTTGAAACTACATTTCGAAAATATTCGAACTGATCGGGTTTGATTTAGATCAATGAATGCTCATTGACCAATAATTACCACCAAGTACTTAGAATGATGTTGAAAAATAACTAGGGTTTACCCGTCTAATTGGCAAATTTTGGGTTTTATTGAAATAAATAGGGAAAAATAATGAGACTTTGGCGAATATTGCTTTTAACTGTGTCAATCACTGCGTTTGCCGATCAAGTCCAAGAAAGCCGGGTGGCACTGGTCATTGGCAACAGTGCATACAAAGCAGGTCCGCTGGAAAATCCGGTGCATGATGCGCGAGCCATGGCCAAGACGCTGGAGAAGACTGGCTTCAGCGTGATTAAAAGAGAAAATGCCAATCAAAAAGACATGATCGATGCGATTGCCCAGTTTGGCGATGCGCTGCAAAAGGGTGGAGGTGTTGGCCTGTTTTATTACGCTGGTCATGGTCTGCAAATCAAAGGACACAATTTTTTGGTGCCAGTCAGCGCCGACATCAAACGCGAAGATGATGCTACCTACATGGCAGTGGATGCCAACATGGTGACCGACAAAATGGAAGGTGCCAAGAACCGGCTCAATATAGTGATACTTGACGCATGCCGTAACAACCCGTTTGCCAAAGCTTCCCGCTCTGGCGGAGGTGGTTTGGCACAAATGGAAGCCCCGGTAGGCACGCTGGTGGCGTTTTCTACAGCCCCAGGTTCTGTAGCCAGCGATGGTGCCGGTCAAAACGGGCTTTACACCCAGCACTTGTTAGCCAATATTGAACAATCTGGTTTGCGCATTGAAGAGGTTTTCAAAAAGGTCCGGCTCGGCGTGCGACTCGACTCTGATGGCACGCAAGTGCCTTGGGAGAACACCTCGCTGGAAGGAGATTTTTTCTTTAAAGCTGGCAATCCGTTGACCTTGCAGCCTCCGCCTTCGGTGCTCTTAGGCACTGGTCGCAATCCACCTCCGGGCGTGGCTGCTATAGCGAAGACAGAGCTGGGCTACCGGTTCTTGCAAGAGGGCAAGCTTGACCAGGCAGAGGTGGTTTTTCAGGAAATCAAAATTGATCGAAATCCAGAGGTGGTTTTGATGGGCCGTGAAGGGTTGTCTGAAATATTGCTAGTGCGCGGCAAGGTAGATGAAGCGCTGGCGGCAACCCAGGCACTGATCCGTGAAGCTCCCAATCGAACCGCGGCATATTTGATCCGTGGGCGAGCATTGGCCATTTCTGGACAGGTTGAAGAAGCAAAATTGGCAGTTAAGAATGGGGCAAGTTTCGAAAAAATAAGCGATTTTTCTTGGCAAAAGTCGAATTTGTACGTTGCAAATGCCAATTTTGAGCGCAAGGAGAACCCGGCGGCTGCGGTCAAACTGTATCAACAAGCCAGCAAAGAAAATCCACAATCTGTGACCGCGCTGAGCAATCAGGCGGCTCTGCTAAAGGATATGGGTGAACCAAAAAAAGCTGCTGAATTGCTGCAAAAAGCCCAGGCCCTTGATCCACAGGACAAGCTCACGCAAGCGCTTCTAAGGCAGGCTCAGGAGGCCATTGCGCAGCAGCAAGACGTACAGCGCCAAAAATACATTGATGACAGCGTGAAGGAATTGGTAACTCGCTTCAAGGATCAAAAAAGCCTGCCCAAAGAACGTGCAGCAGATGACTGGACTTCTCCAGTGATGGCTGTGTCGATGTTGGGATTTCAGGATTTCAGTGCTGAAAATTTGCTCGGTCGGGTTGGGGCTGAAGGTATCCTTGCTCAGGAATTTTCCCGTGAGCTGATGGCCAGCAACATTGCTGTGGTAGATCGGGCGGTGCTGGACAAGGTAATGGCCGAACTTAAATTAGGTTCGTCTGAGTTGGCCGATCCGGATACACAGTTGAAGCTGGGTCGTTTATTTGCCGCCCGTTTGATATTCACCGGCAATATTTATGGCGGCAGCCCTCAAGGTATGGTGAATTTGCGGGGCATCGATGTTGAGACCACACGCATCGCCGTGACTCAGGCTGAAAAAGTTGCCTTTCCCATTGACCCATTCAAGGCAGCAAATATCCTGGCGCATTCGGTGAGTCAGATCATCAAAGCCAAATATCCATTAAAAGGGCGAATAGCGGATGCATCGGGTGATAACGTGATCATTAATCTTGGCAAGAAACATGGGGTGAGCATCGGCCAAGTTTTCAATGTTCTTGGCAAGAGCGAACCGATTGAACTTAATGGCCGAATACTGGGTTACAAAGAGACCAAGTTGGGACAGTTGGAAATATTGGAGGCCGAAGAATTAATGGCATTCGCCAAACCCGTTGAAGTAAAAGGTGCCTTAGAGAAAAACCAGAAAATTATTTTGAAAAATTAGTTTGCCTCAGTTCTGTGGTGATGCAAAGTGTGACCAGCAAAGACTGGTTGGACTCAAAGATGCGCAGTGACTCTCGGATGACGTCACTGGCCAACCCAAACATACCGGAGGCAACATGAGTCCTCACCCGAGTCCCGAGTTCCGGCTGCTGTGAACCATTCAAAGACATGATCGACCTACTAATTCCATTTCTAATTCATTTGCGTCTGGGTGTCGATCTGCAGACATGGCTGCAGCAAGACACGGCGTAACTTGTTCTGCTGAAATGCTAAGCCTTGCCTTTGCGGTAGAGTTTTTTCCAGTTGTCATATTCCTGATGCGTCATGACCTTTTGGGTGAACATCTTTTTGAACTACTACCGAACAATGCCTAAATGCTGCACGATCGCGCTGCGCATCAGCAGCTTTCGTCTGGTCTGTCAACTGCAGGATGACGTACTCGTTTTGTTGAACTTTGCGGTAGGTAAATGCGACAAAAGTGTGGTGCGCGATACCAGCTAAACTGGGACTGACGCATGTGCCGGAACAAATTCAGCCCCAAACAACCGTCAAATTGGCACCCGAAGCAAGATCGCGCAAATAGTCACTCTCGCCACGTCGCCCTTGACTTTGCGTGAAGGGTTTTCCCGGTGGCCGGGGCCG
>CAIYNH010000402.1 GCA_903927495.1 uncultured beta proteobacterium | reverse complement strand
TGCCGTTTTGCTGTAAATCTCTTGCACCTTGACCATCACGAAATGTGAATATCAGTCCAGCAAATTTGGTGATCACACTCATCGCCAAGGTGGGTTTAGGGACTGTTCACCCACGTATGTGACCTGGCATCAGCGTCCGTTGCCGCAGGTGCCACTTACGTGGGCAGCTGAGTTTCTGGAATGGTTACTTATTGATAGCTATTCTTAAGTGACCCAGGGTGGCCGGCGAGTGATTGCTACACTCGATCTCACACCTGAAATATTTTTGCTGAAGCTGTGTCGCGTTAACGGGCTGCGCCTGGCTATCACATTCATTGGAATGGATTTGAAGTTGTTAACCATGCCTTGGACACTTTGCCTAAATCCTATTAATTTCAGGTTATTCCATTGATCGATTAATTTTGAGAGGTTAGGTATGACGTCGACCACTAGCATCCCCATCAGCATCGAATTTTTCCCACCTAAAACGCCCGAAGGTGTTGAAAAACTGCGTGTGGTGCGCCAGCAGCTTTACGCCTTAAAGCCGGAGTTTTGCTCAGTCACCTTTGGTGCCGGTGGTTCGACGCAAGAGGGCACCTTCAGCACGGTGCGCGACATTCTGGCCGAGGGCATGAACGCTGTCTCGCACTTCTCCTGCGTTGGCGCCACCAGGGCCACGGTGCGCGAGCAGTTGGCCACGCTCAAAGCTATGGGTGTCAAACGCCTGGTGGCCTTGCGCGGCGACCTGCCCAGCGGCTTTGGCGTGGGTGGCGAATTTCATTACGCCAGCGATCTGGTGGCATTTATCCGAGCCGAGACGGGTGACTATTTTCACCTTGAGGTGGCCGCTTACCCTGAGGTGCATCCACAAGCCCGCTCGCCTGAGAGTGATCTCAAAGCTTTTGTCACCAAGGTGCAAGCCGGTGCCAATTCTGCCATCACTCAGTATTTTTACAACGCCGACGCGTACTTTCGGTTTGTTGAAGAAGCTGACGCGTTGGGCGTGCAAATACCGGTTGTGCCCGGCATCATGCCGATTGCCAGCTCAACCCAACTGATGCGCTTTAGCGATGCCTGTGGTGCCGAGATTCCGCGCTGGATACGTTTGCGCTTGCAGAGTTTTGGTGACGACACCGCCTCCATCAGGGCTTTTGGATTGGACGTGGTGACGGATTTGTGTGAGCAACTGCGTGCCGGTGGTGCACCGGGCTTGCATTTTTACAGCATGAATCAGAGCGCTGCCATCTTGAATATTTGCCAGCGTCTCGGACTCGCCTCTTGAAGCCAGTTGCCGGATAGTTTTTCAGGATTTAGGAGTCAACCAGGTCTGCACCTGCTGCGCGACCGCTGGACTGCCGAGCAATTCCATGTGGTTCATGCGGTAGGCAATCCATTGGTGCTCGGGGGCAAAGGCCAGGCAGTGCTCGGGGTCGTCGTGCTGCCCCAAAGCGCTGTGCAGCGGTACCAGACCGTCGCCGACCAGGCGATCCGCCAAATGACTGCGCTTGCCGGCAGTTGTGGCCGCCACGGCAAAGCAGGCCACTGCGGTAGGCAGCGGAACCGGGGTTCGGCTGTCGGGTTTGCGCCGGAAGCGGTCATGGCCCCGCCAGTCTGAGTCAATCACGTGGCCATATCGCAGGTCGGTGATGCCGGCACTGCGCAGTTGAGCAAGCCTATAAAACGGTGCGCTGTACGGCGTGCTGCCCAGAATCACATCGACCCAATTGCCGGCGCGTTCCAGCGGTGAGCCATGGTGCGGCGTTCCCAGAAAGACGATGTTTTTGAGCGCCGCCGACCATTTCAATCCGGCTTGCGTAGCCGCATGCACGGCGCTGCGCGTGACCAAGCCGCCCATGCTGTGCGCCAGCACCGTTAGTTCTGTGACCGGTACCGGCCAGTTTGCTATCAGCTTTTCCAGCTCGGCGGCCAGTGCCTGGCCGTTTATCGAGGTATGCAGGCCAGTGTTGTAGCGCACGTAAACCGGCGTGTAGCCCAAGGCTTGCGCCAGCGTGCTGCCGTGATTGACGGTTTGACCTGCGTGTTGCGTGGTCCACTGCAAGTCGTTCATGGACAGGCCATGAATCAGCAACAGCACCTTCTGCGTTGCCTGCGGCATTGCGGGCATGGCGCTCCAATCCAGCTGTGTGTTGTTGTAACGCAGTGTCATGGGCGTTGCCAGCAGATTGTTATCCGCCGCAAGTCGGTCGCCCATGACACCGTTCAGAGCCGCCACTACCGCCGCCCGTTGGGGCGAGTCTGCGGGTGCTGCTGTTGCTGATTCAAGCAGCGGTTGCAGTTTGGTCAAGGCTATATCCACGGTGTGACCAACGGCTTTGGTGACACCGTGAATGCTTTGGTAGATCAGTCCGGTGAGACCACGGGTTTGGTCCTTTTGCGCTCCCCCAGGCATTCCCATGGTGCGCCAAACCGACTGGTGTACACCTTCTGCGATCCGGGCGACACTCAATGTGCCCTGAGTGGCGAGTCTGGCAATCGCCCGCAAGTCTGACACCTGGATGTGTTTGGACGGAGTTTCGGCAGATTTAGGTTTCATGTCGATCCTAGCGCGGCAGCGCCTCCACCTCTTTGCGCCAGCGCTCCAGCAGCCGTTTACGTTCTGCCGACTTGCCGTATTTCTCAAAGTCATACTTGATTAGCCGAACATCATCGAGTGAAGGAATGCGCGGGTCTTGCTTGAAGGTTTTGTTGGCCGGTGCCTGCAGGCTGTTGGCGCGTCCGCCAATGGCTTGTCCTTGCGGACTCATGAGCCAGTCGTAATAACGCTTGGCGGCTTCTTTGTTGCGTTGGCCTTTGACCATGGCTATGCCACCGACTTCGTAGCTAGTGCCCTCGCAGGGTGCGGTGGTTTTTACCGGGAATTTGTTGTGCCGCCAGCCATCAAAGCCAAAAATGAAGCTGATACCAATGGCCACTTCACCTTTGGCCACATTGGGGGCCTGAGCCTGGCCGCTGCGGGTGTAGTTGCTGATGTTTTTGTGCAGCTTCTGCATGTAATCAAAAGCCGGCTCTTCCCCCATCAACTGCACCAGACCGGCCAGAATGGTATAGGCCGTGCCGCTGGAGGCTGGGTGGGAGATTTCGATGTCACCCTTGTACTCGGACTTGACCATGTCGGCCCAGCATTTGGGTTCGGGCAGATTTTTCTTTTTGAGCAGTTCGGTGTTCCAGCCAAAACCAATGGCCGAGGTGTAAAAACCTCCCACCATGTTTTGCGTCATGGCGTACTGGCGCACGCTCCAACTGTGCAGGTCGTTCATATAAGTCGGGCGGTAGGGCTCAAGCAGGCCCTGTTCAGCAGCTTGCAGATAGGGGTCGCCGGTGCCGCCCCACCACAGGTCAGTTTTAGGGTTGGCGGCCTCGGCGCGTAACTGGGCTGCGGCCTCGCCGGTGGCTTTGTGTGCCTGCAGCACCTTGATGCCGGTTGCACGGGTAAATTCTTGCGCGGCTAGCTCGCACCAGCTCAGGTCGGTGCTGCAAATTGCATTCACGGTGCCTGGCTCGGTGCTTTGAGCAAATACGCCGCTAGCGCTTGCCAGCATTGCGATGGCAGCTATGGTTTTAATTGTCAACATGCTTGTCTCCAAAGTTCAAGTGGAACATGATGGGATTCGTTGAGGGCAGAGCTTACTCAGTTCTCGCAAGTTTGGGTCTGTGTCGGAAAGTTTAGAACTTTTCGTGGGGTGCCAGATAACGCCACTGGCCCACTGGCAAGTTACCCAGCATGACCTGGCCGACTCGCACGCGTTTCAGGCCCACGACCTTCAGGCCGACTTGCTCGCACATGCGCCGGATCTGGCGTTTTTTGCCCTCATGCAGCACAAAGCGCAGCTGCTCGGGGTTTTGCCATTCAACCTTGGCATGTTTCAGGGCCTGACCGTCCAGACTCAGACCATAGCGCAACAGGGCCAGTTTGTCAGCCGGAAAAACTGCTTGCACGTCGGTGCTGACCGGGTCGTCATCGTCAATACGACTGAGTTGGGTGGGCGGGGCAGGGCGGGCTGCGTAGGTGGCAGCGGCAGAATTGGCGGCAGCCGTGTTCAGAACACCGGTATAAATCACCCGCACCAGGTATTCTTTTTCCATCACCGAATCTTCGCCAATCAACTGGCGTGCCACCCGACCGTCCTGAGTTAGCACCAAAAGGCCGGTGGAATCAATATCGAGCCGACCGGCGGGTACCAGGCTTTTCAGTTGGCTGGGGTGAAAGAAAAAGCGCGCGTTGTCTTCGGCCCAACGGTTTTGGGGTTGCACCAGGGTGATGGCTGGTTCATGGCCGTCTTCGGCCTGACCGCTGACCAGGCCCAGTGGTTTGTTGATCAGCACGGTGACCTGCTTGGCCTGCTGGCCTTGGGCCTGTTTGTCAATCTCGATGCGCACATCGGGCAGCACCTGCATGCCCATTTCAGCCACATGACCGTTGACCCTCACCCAGCCCTTGCCGATCCACTCGTCGGCTTCACGGCGAGATGCCAGACCCAGTTCGGCCATGCGCTTGTTCAAGCGCAGCGTGCCGTTGGCACCAAAAGCGGCGGTGTTGCTTTGGCCTGCCGGAATGGGCGCTTTGGCGGTTGGCGGCGCGGCGCGTCGGAATGCAGGTGGGTTTTGTGGGGTAGTCATAGTTATAAAAATGATAGCGTGTTACGCAGACTCAGCAAGCGCCAAGGACTGATTATTCATGCAAGGCGCAAGTAAAGTTGGTTCAATCGGTTTTTCAATTTCAAATTGAGAGAGTTATTACGATTCTGTTAGCGCGTGGCATCCAAGTCCAAGTCCTTGAGTTTAAGGCTGTGCAGACGGTGGTGGGTGACTGGTTTGGCTGGTTTGGCTGGTTTGGCTGGTTTGTGCGGCCACGTTGACCCAGGATTGCAGCCATGGCACACATTGCTTCATGCGTCAGCGCTAACCCCGGTGGAACTCTGACCCTGATGTCTGTTGACATAAGCCCCTCTGGGCGTTACGGCTGCGAGACTGCCTCTGGATCACAAAAACAATCCAGTGCGCAATGCTTGTAGGTTGGTCACTTTTAGCCCACCATATTCAACCTGAATGGCACCCTGTGTGGTCAACATGGTCAGGGCTTCATTGACCCGCTGTCGTGACAGACCTACCAGGTAAGCTAGTTCCTGCTGGGTAATTCGCAGAACCGTGCCCAGCCCCGGATAAAGCACCGGGTTGAACAATGCGGCCAGACTGCGCGCGACCCGGATGTTGGGGTTAGGCATGCGGTCGATCTCGCGGGCGGCAATGAACTGACCCAGGCGCTCATTGAGCTGATTCATGACAAAACGGTTGAAGCCAATCGAGTGATCGAGAAGCCAGTGAAAGGTATCGACATGCAGACCCGCCACCAGGCTCTTGCGCAGGGCCTGGATGTTGTAGCGGTAAATTTCGCGCTTTAGCGCCGTTCCTTCGCCAAACCATCCACCTGGAGGCACGCCGGTAAAGGTCATGGTCTGGCCCTCGGCGTTGTCGCTGCTCATCTTGAGAAGCCCGTCGATTACGCCAAACCAGTAGGTAACGGGTCGGCCGGTGCGGCAGATAAAGTCGCCGGCCTGCGCATCGGTAACTTTGAGGTCTTCCACGGCGCGCTCGCGCTCATCTGCCGAGAGTAATCTCATCCAGGGAATGACATCGAGCTCAATCTGGGAGAGTGGACGTCGGCGTTGGAAAGGTGAAGTTTCAATCGACATAAAGTGTCCTTTCAAAACAAACAAGGAATTACACTGGCAGGGAAAACACCTACCGAGAAACGCCTTGATTGTCGTCCAAACGACAACCTAACGTCAAATGGGTGTCTATCATTCAGCCATTCCGGCAGCTTGGGCAATTGGCTCAGGTTGAGATGATTTGAAGACAAGGTGTTGTGATGCAAACGACGTTTCCCCGATTACTGTTGAACCATGCGGCGCAGCGTCCGAATGACGCTGCCATGCGCGAAAAAGAGTATGGCATCTGGCAGGCCATTACCTGGGGTGATATGGCCGCTCTGGTGGAACAATTGGCCTGCGGCTTACATCAAGCCGGTTTGCGCCAACACGATCACATGGTGGTGATTGGTGCCAACCGGCCGCGTCTGTATGCCACCATGCTCGCAGTGCAGGCTTTGGGTGCAGTGCCAATTGCGTTGTACCAGGATGCAGCCGCACCTGAGTGTGTGTTCCCTTTGAACAACGCCGAAGTTAAATTTGCTTTTGCCGAAGATCAGGAGCAGGTGGACAAGCTGCTCGAAATTCGCGACCAATGCCCACTGCTGTCCAACATTTACTTTGACGACCCGCGTGGCTTGCGCAATTACGACGAGACCGGCCTGGCTGCGCTGGATGAGCTGATTGCAGCTGGAAAGGCTTTCTCTGGCATTCACCCTGATTTTTTTAAAAATGAAGTGGATAAGGTTAGACCCGATGACGTGGCTGGCATGTTTTACACCTCGGGTACCACCGGCAACCCTAAAGGTGTGGTGCACACCCATGACACACTGCTTAACCGGGCGCGAGCTGGCGCGGATTTTGACAAATTGACCCATGCCGAAGACGTGCTGGCGTATTTGCCCCCAGCCTGGATCGGGCAAAACATTTTTTCTTATGCACAGTGGCTCTCATGTGGCTATGTGGTGAACTGCCCCGAGTCGGCGGCCACGGTAACTATCGACCTGAAAGAAATTGGTCCCACGTATTACTTTGCTCCGCCCCGTGTCTTTGAGGGCCTGCTGACCAGCGTGATGATCCGCATGGAAGATGCCGGTGCTATCAAACGCAAGATGTTTCACTATTTCATGGACGTGGCCAAGCGCGTTGGGCCGACCCTGATGGATGGCAAAAGCGTGTCTGTGACGGACAGCATCCTGTATGCCATGGGCAATTTCATGGTCTATGGCCCCTTGCGCAACAGCCTGGGTTTTAGCCGGGTGCGGGTTGCTTACACGGCTGGTGAGGCGATTGGGCCGGACTTGTTCAGCTTTTATCGCTCCATCGGTATCAATCTGAAGCAGCTCTATGGTTCCACCGAGACCGCCGTGTTTGTCTGCCTGCAGCCTGACCACGAAGCGCGTGCTGACACCGTTGGCGTGCCTTGTGCGGGCGTAGAAATCAAAGTTGCTGACAACGGTGAAATTCTGGTCAAGTCCCCTGGCTTGCTCAAGGGTTACTTTAAGAACCCCGAAGCTACCGCTGAAGTGTTGACCGCCGACGGTTGGTACCACACCAGTGATGCGGGCTTTCTGGATGCCCATGGGCACCTGAAGATCATCGACCGAGTCAAAGATGTGGGCCGCATCAAGGGCGGCTCCAATGACGGTGCCATGTTTGCGCCCAAGTATGTTGAAAACAAACTCAAGTTTTTTCAACACATCAAGGAAGTGGTGGCCTACGGTGATGGTCGCGATCAGGTCTGCGTGATGATCAACATCGACTTCGATGCCGTCGGTAACTGGGCCGAGCGGCGCAACCTGCCCTACGCTGGTTACACCGATCTGGCGCAAAAAGCTGAGGTTTATCAGCTCATCAAGGAATGCGTTGAGAAGGTGAATGCCGACTTGAGTGTGGACACTCTGCTGGCCGGCAGTCAGGTCAGCCGCTTCTTGGTGCTGCATAAGGAGCTGGATGCCGATGACGGTGAGCTGACCAGAACCAACAAGGTGCGCCGTGGCTTCATTGCTGAAAAATACAGCGCGCTGATTGACGCACTGTATGGCGGTAAAACTTCGCAATTCATTGAAACCCTGGTCAAGTTCGAGGACGGCCGCACCGGCAGCGTCAGCGCCACGTTGCGCATCGACGATGCCAAGACTTTCGTCCCTGTAAAAGCTGCGGCATAGGTAATACCATGGCAACAAAACAAATTGGCGACATCATTCTTGATGTCAAAAACATCTCTTTAAGCTTCGGTGGTGTCAAGGCACTGACCGATATTTCGTTCAACGTTCGTGAGCATGAAGTGCGTGCCATCATTGGTCCCAATGGTGCTGGCAAAAGCTCTATGCTGAACTGCGTCAATGGTGTCTATCGGCCGCAACAGGGAGCGATCACCTTCAAGGGAAAAACCTTCAGCCACATGGACAGCTACCAGGTGGCCAGCATGGGCATTGGGCGCACCTTTCAGAATCTGGCGCTGTTCAAAGGCATGAGCGTGATTGACAACATCATGACGGGACGCAACCTGAAGATCAAAAGCAACCTGTTTTTGCAGGCACTGCGTATTGGCCCAGCCCAGCGTGAAGAAGAAAAGCACCGCGAATTTGTTGAGCACATCATCGACTTTCTGGAAATTCAGGCGTTTCGTAAAACCCCGGTGGGACAGTTGCCTTACGGTCTGCAAAAGCGCGTCGATTTGGGCCGTGCCCTGGCCATGGAGCCGCAACTGTTGCTGCTCGATGAACCCATGGCCGGCATGAATGTGGAAGAAAAGCAGGACATGTGCCGCTTCGTGCTGGATGTGAACGAAGAGTTTGGTACCACCATCGTGCTGATTGAACACGACATGGGCGTGGTGATGGACATCTCAGATCGGGTGGTGGTGCTGGACTACGGCAAGAAAATTGGCGATGGCACCCCCGATGAGGTGCGTAACAACGATGAAGTGATCAGCGCCTATCTGGGCACGAGTCATTAAAACCCCAACCAATTAGAGGTATTTATGGCGTTTTTTCTTGAAACATTGTTGGGTGGCCTGATGGCCGGCATGTTGTATTCGCTGGTAGCACTGGGCTTTGTGCTGATCTACAAAGCCTCGGGCGTGTTCAATTTTTCACAGGGCGCGATGGTGCTGTTTGCGGCACTGGCAATGGCCCGGTTTTCCGAGTGGATTCCGCTCTACGCTGGCATTAGCAATGTCTTTCTTGCCAACCTCATCGCCTTTATCGGTTCTGGCATCCTGATGTTTGGTGTGGCTTGGCTGATCGAGCGCATGGCTTTGCGTCATCTGGTGAATCAGGAAGGTACCACGCTCTTGATGGCAACCCTGGGTATCAGCTACTTCTTGGACGGTGTGGGCCAGTCGATTTTTGGCAGCGACATCTACAAGATTGATGTGGGCATGCCGAAAGACCCGATCATGGC
>CAIYNH010000401.1 GCA_903927495.1 uncultured beta proteobacterium | reverse complement strand
GGTATAAACGTTATTGGAACCAGCCGCTGGTGGCGTGGATATCACCGTGCTCAAGGCTGCATCAAAGACTGCCGGTGTCGGGTTGTCACCCGTTGCCAACAAGCTCCAACCACTACCCAGTGCATGCGCTCCACCAGCGACCACAGGATTAGTCAGGGCGGGTTTAAAACTGGATGAAACAACCGCTGTCCCAACTGGCAAAGTGCCGGAGAAGGCATTCGCAGCATTGACCCAGAAGCCTTCACCCGCACTGATGGTGGTTAGGAAGCTGTAACCCTTACTGGCGGCATAAGCAGCGCCCCCATCCGCCAACACCGGACTATAGAAGGCCCAGCCTGACGGTGTTGCAGCTGCTGACGCTGTCGCAGGTGTACCTGGCAACCATTTCCACACCGTTGTGATCTTGGTCTTGTCATTCAACTTCGCAGCCACGTCGATGCTTGCTTCGACGCTATTCCCGAGTAAATTCCAACCAGATACCACATTCACCGTTGGACCTGTGCCACCGCCGCCTGTGCCAGTGCATTGATAACAGAAGGTTTCAGCCCGAGTTGCACCGTAAGTGGTATTGGTGGCGCTGTCATATTCATTGGTCTGCACATTAATCTGATAGTGCTTACCGGCCACCAGCGCTGGAGCCGTGCTGGGATACCCGATGGATGAGCCTGTCAGGTTATACGCTGACCAGACTTGCGCGTTACCGTTGTCTACATCTTGCAGATTGACACCATACGTATAGGTAAGACCATTTGCTGGGGGTGTCCAGCTAAAAACGGGCAATACAACCGTCACATTGGTACCACCTGAAGGCTGCACATTGGTCGGAAAAACCGTATTGAACCCCGCCGGACGAATCGAAAAACTCGTCGTCGTCACGGTGCCAGATTTCGGGGTTACGGTTGCCGTATACGTATTGCTGGTGGGCGGGGCCGTAGCACCAAACTGCATGTCAGCATGCCACGACATGTCTGTGCTCCAAAAAACGGCAGTTCCAGACTGGCCACCACCGCTCAACGTGATCCCAGACAAAGCCTGAGCCGAATCATTGGCACCGTAGCTGACGCTGTACCCAGTAGATGAACCGTTGCTCCAAACACCAAAATATTTCCATTCGTTATTCACAGATGAGGTATCGGTGAACGAGAACAACCCTTGGCCGCGTGTAGCGACATATGCACCCGTGCTTGTCGCCATAGCTGAATTAACCAAGTTAGTGGTCAAGCCGGTGCTTTCACGGGTCCAAGTTGCACCGCCATCTTTGCTGGCAAACAAGCCACCCGAAGTTCCTTCGTCCCAGGCTATTGCAACCAGGGTCAGGTCGGCATTTGAAGTGCCTACAAAACGGACATCACGTATTTTTTTGCCGACCATGCCTGACAGTTGAGTCCAATTCGCCCCCGCATCAATCGACTTATAGACACCGTTAGATGGCAAACTCGCACCCAGCGCGTCCGTATTAAACACACCTACATAGACCGTGGTATTGGTGACGGGATCAACTGAAACACCGCCGCTTGGCACAGTTAGATTTGCTGCGTTCTTGGGAGTAAAAACAGATGTCCAGTTCAAACCACCGTCAGTGCTTTTAAACACCCCTGCATCGGTCGAGATATAGACCAACGAGCCATAAACATCCATACTAACGACATTAAGCCCGTCCCCACTCAGGCCAGTGTTGCGTGCAGTCCAATTCGCTCCAGCATCGCTGGTGTAATAGACCCCTCCCCCATACAAGCCCAGAAAAGCGTTGTTGGCGTTGACTCCATCCCCCACGTACTTAGGGTTACGACCAACCAAATTAGCAGGTAATCCGGTGTTGATGGGATCCCAAGCATTGGTAGAGGCATTGAATTTAAAAACACCTTTGTTGCTCGTCGTTGCATAGACAGTAGTTCCGCGCGTCTTGACGTGACCACCCGTCATACTCGGCAAGCCGGGCATCTTGGTCCACTGAGTCCCACTTAACTTGTAAACCCCATCCGCCGCTGCAGCATAAATATTGGGGGTAGGCGTGGCGCTATCCATCCTCAGATTATTGGTCCACCCGCCTGCTAAGCCTGCGCCAGCTTTTTGCCAGGTAACACCGTTATCATCACTTTTATAAGGACCAGCCAATGTTTGCGCAGTCAAAATACTACTGGTAGTTGTCGTCACTTTTGCAAGTGATCGAGCAGAAGGCAACGCAACTGGCGATGCAAACAATGACCAACTGGCACCTCGATTTGTCGACTGATAGACCCCCGCGCCGTCAATTGATATCCAGAAAAGATTGGCCGTGCCATCACCAGTGATCCCCGACAAGGGCACCGGTAGAGTTGGCAAACCGTTGTTGCTCGCCACCCATGTCGCGCCCTGATCCGCAGAGGTGAAAATACCAGCGCCTTCTACAGCCGCCAACAGCAGCAACTGTGGGCTGGCACTCGCGCTGTACGACCAAGTTACGTTGTACACGTAGGCACCGTTGGGACCACTTGGGCTCGGCAAAAGTGTCCAAGTTGCTCCCACATCGGTTGATTTGTAAATACCAACATCCGTGCTGGCCAATAGGTAGTCTATGCTTGTGCCAGTCGGGTTAACGCGGGTGGTACTGCTAACTCTCGCATCCGTGGGTATGCCGGTTGAGAGCACCCAATTCACTCCGGGATCAGAGTAATACACACCGCTAACCCTTTGGCAGTCGGTACCTGCCAGCAAACGCGTGCCTACGCTGCGTAAAGCGGTTACATAGGTGCACCCTAAGCCAGCATTGATAGCCGCCCAAGTCGCCCCGGCATTCTCTGTTTTAAACACGCCACCACCAAAAGTACCGGCAAACGCCTTGTAAGGTGTGGCGCTGGTGTCCATCAATCCAGCCCTGACTTGCAGACTACCCAAACCCGTATTGATAGCCGTCCAGTTAGCACCACTGTCGGTGCTCTTGTGCACACCGCCACCTTCAGTCATAACCCAAAACGAGCCATCTGGCGGTGCGTTGGAATACCGCACAAGCCCACCATAACCAGGTGTGTCTGACCCATGCACGGGAGCCCAAACGATTGACTTCTGTGCAACACTGGGGCCTGCAAAACAAGCCATACAAACTGCAATTGCTGCGTAAGCAAGATTTAATGAACGCCAACTAATTGTCATTGGTAAACCTTTGGAAGGAATTTGAAAAACCGTTGAAATTTTACAGTGCTTCCGTCAAATAGTCCTATCGAAAGCTCTAACCCTTGAGCTGTGTCAGCAATCAATTTGAACGTTGTGATAAAAAGAAATTTTTTTATGTGTAATCTCAATATCTAATTATTTGACCTATAGTTCAATTTTTATTGTTGGGAGTCTCTGTATGCAGGCCAAATTTCGAATCAACCCCATTACAGGTGCTATTGCTGCCCTTGCCACCGCGAGCATTCTTCTTGCATGCGGGGGTGGTAGTAGCGTCACGAGCACAGCAAGCGGCCCAAGTGGCAAGGTCGTTGATGGCTACGTTGCTGGCGCAAAGCTGTTTGTGGACAAGGATAAAAATGGGAGCTGTGAAACAGATACAGGCGTAAAGACAGATGCTCAGGGTAATTACAGCCTCGACACCAGTTATAGCGGTTATACAATTTGTGCCAAAGACGGTACTGATATTTCTACCGGTGCGCCCTTTGTTGGTGAATTGAAGGCACCTGCTGGCGGTTCTCAAATTACACCTTTGACTACGCTAGTACAAGCCGTCATTGACGCAACGCCGGCAGGTACGACTGCTCCTACTGCAGCTGCTGCTGCAGCCAACTTGGCATCTAATCTTGGTCTACCAACCACAACCAGCCTACTCAATGATGACCCTGTAGCTGTAGCCACTAACAACCCCATGTTACTAAAAGCTACTGTCGCGGTTCAAACGCTCTTATTACAGGCATCTCAGTCAGTCGCATCGGCTTCGACCGGCCTAGCCGCTACTCCCGTTCAAACCAAAGCACTCTTTAGCTCTGCGGTTGCGGGTTTAGCCACTGAACTTGGCAAGCAAAGCACAACAGCCACTAAAGTCGATTTAACCGACATTTCAACCGGTGGCACGACGGCAGTCAAAAGCTTGGTTCAAAACATGATTCGTAACACGGTGACTGAAGCCCAAAAACCTGCCAATGTGGCGGCTGCTTCAACGGCCGGAGCCAACTTGGCGAATGTTGCGGGTCTGGCAGCTGCCAGCGTGGCCACGGTTGCCTCCACAAAAGTAGCAGAACTTACCCAAACAGTTGCAAATGCGACTGTGGTTGAGTTAAAAGCAGTCGCAAGCGCAGGCGTGGAGTCAACAGCGCTTAAAGCCCAACAAAGCACAGTTGCCGCAGATGTAACCAAGACCTTGAGCGGCCTGTTAACAATCGCTACAGCGGCAGCACCATCTAACTCGTCGAGCAACCTCCAAGCGTTGGCTGTTCAGGCTGCAACAGCTTTCACAGCCGCCGCAGGTTCAGCGATCGATCAGAATACGTCATCGGCATTAATCAACGCGATCAACACGCAGATTGCTGCAGTAAAAATTGACGTGCCAACCATTTCGATCCCGACTGTGATCTCGGTTGTGCCAACACCTACGACTACCACCACAACGGCAGCTC
>CAIYNH010000400.1 GCA_903927495.1 uncultured beta proteobacterium | reverse complement strand
ATTTCGGCCGTGCTGTCAGGACGACTTCCCATTTTCAGTCTCGAATACCCGTGCCACTCGCCGCAGGAGTTGCGCTGGTTCACGATGACGGCAACCCCTTTGGGTAATGGCGGAAAAGGTGCAGTTGTCGTGCATCAAAACATCACCCAACGCGTGCTGGCGGAGCAGAAGCTTCTCAGCAGCGAGGTGCACTTTCGCATGCTCACTGAAGGGGTTGCCGATGTGGTCTGGAAATTGGACCTGAAACTCCGGTTCACATACATCAGTCCTGCTGATGAACGCATGCGCGGCTACCGTTCTGAAGAAGTGCTTGGTCGGCATGTTCTTGAACTCTTCACCGAGGAAGGCGTAGCCAGCATTCGCCAGCAATTGAGCTTGCGCGAACTTGCCGAGCAGAGTAGCGGCAGCTCGATGGACTCGGTCACGTTCGAGGCGCAACAGCACTGCAAGGATGGCTCCCTGGTGTGGACAGAAATTATCTCCACCCGCGAGCGCGATGCCAGCGGCATCATCATCGGCCACCACGGCATTACCCGCAATATATCGGAGCGCAGACGTGCACAGGAACAGGTACACCAATTAGCGTTTTTTGACGCTCTTACCCAACTGGCCAACCGCAGACTGTTCAACGACCGGCTTAGCCAGGCTCTGGTTCGCTCTAAACGGGAACAATTGCGCCTGGGACTGCTGTTTATTGATCTGGATAAATTCAAACCGGTCAATGACGAACACGGCCACGCAATGGGCGACTGGTTGCTGCAATCAGTGGCGCAACGCATCGAGAGCTGTTTGCGCGCATCTGACACAGCCGCCCGAGTTGGCGGTGACGAGTTTGTCGTGCTGCTGCCGTCAATGCAATCCACCAGCGATGCTATTGCGGTTGGTGAAAAAATCAGGCACGCTCTGGAGCTACCGCTGACCACTTCAAGCAACCTGGTCCTGAGTGCAACAGCAAGCATTGGTGTGGCCACTTACCCTGACCATGGTCAGACCGAGGAAGCCCTGCTTCGCATAGGCGATGCCGCCATGTACCAGGCGAAGAAGGCGGGCGGAAATCGCGTAGAAATGGGCACCATTGGCGACCAACCTGGAGACCCTGATGCGATCGAATCCGCGGGGCAGTCGATTGTGCAACTGACTTGGAAGCTAGCGTTTGCAAGCGGACATGCGACGATTGACAATGAGCATCGCGAGTTATTTCGGCTGGCCATTACGCTCCGAGATAAAGCCGCCACCGTTGGTATTGAACCCATGCTATTGCATGCAGCATTTGACGCGCTGCTCGATCATGTGGTGAAACACTTTGCCACAGAGGAATCCATCCTTGCCGAGAAAAACTACCCAAAGCTTGCGCAACACGCCCAAGCGCATCGGGATCTGGTGGCGCAGGCGCTTGGGCTACGCCACCAGTTTGATACGGGCGGGGTATCGTTAGGAGAGCTCGTCGCCTTTCTGGCCAATGACGTGGTAGCCCGCCACATGTTGCAGGAAGACCGCAAGTTCTTCTCCATGCTTTCAGACCCGTTGACCGCCTTGCAAAATACTCTTTGATGACTTCTTACAGTCGGCTGCGCTGTAACAATATCAAGGTCGGCCACCACGCGACTCAACCCACCAAAAGCGCCGTTTCGCGCGCTGTGCTGGCCAATGGAGCCGAATTCCATCCCTCACGCCACTTAACCAAATCGGCCGTGAACAACATAAAGAATCCGGCAACAGATGCCATCGTCACCGGATCAACCAACGGCGCGCAAGCCAATAAAAGATCAAGCATGATTAGCCAAACTTTGAACCGACAAAATAGGTAAGCGCCGACAAAGCCAGGCCAATCCCAATCGCGGCGACAAAGTACCCATTAACCAGAGCTTCTTTGACTGCAAACATCAGCTTGCTGTCATCAATCACAACTCTGGTTTTATTAGGTGCCGCATCCATTGCATCAGATACGGCCTCGATCACATC
Organism: uncultured beta proteobacterium; assembly: GCA_903927495.1. Lineage (GTDB taxonomy): Bacteria > Pseudomonadota > Gammaproteobacteria > Burkholderiales > Burkholderiaceae_C > Rhodoferax. The sequence continues at coordinate 755 of CAIYNH010000400.1, read as the reverse complement.
GGGTTTTATCCGGCCAGTTATCAAGCCCGGTAGCTTTTTGAATTCAGCACGCATCGTGTTGAACGTCTTCAAGACTTCATCAGAGTCAAACTCTTTAGGTGCTCTTGGCGCTCTGCTAGCTTTTGGCTCAGGCATCTTGTTGATCACCGCACCGATAAAGGCTTCAAGCTGGACAGCCATGGACTCTGGAGTTACTTGACGTAACAGAAGCGGCAGATACATTGACCACAGGGGATCGTTTTCAGTAAAGCCGTGGCGAATGCAAAGAATAACAATGTTTGCAACATCGGGCGGTAAACCTTGCGGGGCAAGATAGCCGACCAAATCACCTAAGATCGATCCGAAATTATTCTTTTTAAGAGCCTGCTTTTTAGAGGATCCTGAAGGGGCCGAAGCCCCCTTGATTTCGTTCTTGACTTGATCGTCATCTTTGGAATCATTCATCATTGGACTCCAAAGCTTTTGCAAAGCGGATGCCCATAAATGACCGGAAAGCATTGACCGCCATTTTGCTACCGATACCTAAAGCAGACTGTTCACCACCAACCAGGTGTAACGGCTGATTTCCAATGGCCGCAGAGACCATGGCATTTAAGGGAACCAGAGGTCGGGAACATCGCCCATGATACTCACAAACGCTAACGGCAACGCTTGGCAGCTAACATTGGCGGGCCACGGCAACGATGAACTGGCACCGCAGTCAATGTCGGCTAACGTTGCATTGCGGGTCTAGGTTTTGCTCCATCGCTGACGTT
>CAIYNH010000399.1 GCA_903927495.1 uncultured beta proteobacterium | reverse complement strand
GCCAATACCGATCGTGGGGCAGTGCGGAAGTTCGGTGGTGAGTTCCAAAGACAAGCTCGCAGGCACCATTTCAAGCACCAGCAAGGCCGCGCCCGCGTCTTGCAACTCATGCGCCTGTCGTTTCATGATGGCGGCTGATTCGATGGTTTTTCCTTGCACCCGGTAGCCGCCAAGTGCGTGCACGGTTTGCGGTGTCAGCCCCAGGTGGGCACACACCGGAATGCCGCGCTCCACCAGAAAGTGGACGGTATCAGTGGTCCAGCCACCCCCTTCGAGCTTGACCATGTGAGCACCGGCTTGCATCAGCACAGCGGCACTGCGCAGCGCCTGCTCTTTGGATTCGTGATAGGTGCCATAAGGCAGGTCGCCAAGGATCCAGGCCGTACCCTGCACCCGGCGCACACCGCGGGTAACACATTCCACGTGATAGCGCATGGTTTCAAGGGACACACCGACGGTGCTGGAGAGACCCTGGCACACCATGCCGAGCGAGTCACCCACCAGAATGCAATCGATGCCGGCCGCATCTGCCACTGCCGCAAAAGTTGCGTCATAGGCGGTCATCATGGTGATTTTTTCACCTCTGGCATGCATCTCATGCAGGCGTGGCAGACTGACCGGTTTGCGGGTGGCGGGATTGCTGGTTGGCGGCAGCGTGCCGTAGGGTGAGGCGCTTTGTGCGGAAGGTTGGTTCATGGGCTTAATCCGGAAAAATGTGGCGCGAGTCTAACGTTCAACTAAGGTGTGGACAAGTCCTAAGGTCCAGGCTTCAAAATGGTGGGTAGGGCAGTCTCCAACATGGCCGGGAAGTCGCGGCTGAAGTGAAGTCCACGGCTCTCATGGCGGGCCTGTGCCGAGCGCACAATCAAATCTGCCACTTGCACCAGATTACGTAGCTCCAGCAGGTCGCGTGTGACATGGAAATGGGCATAGAACTCTTGAATTTCACCCTGCAGCATGGCAATCCGGTGGGCGGCACGGTCAAGGCGCTTATTGGTGCGCACAATGCCGACGTAGTCCCACATGAAGCGGCGCAGTTCGTCCCAGTTGTGCGAGATCACCACAGTTTCATCCGCATCGCTGACGCGGCTGTCGTCCCACTCAGGCAGTGTAGTTGCGGGGTCATTGCATGCGTGCAGAATGTCCTGTGTGGTGGCCTGGGCAAACACCATGCACTCCACCAGCGAATTACTGGCCAGTCGGTTGGCACCGTGCAGGCCGCTGCAGGCGGTCTCACCAATGGCATACAAGCCTGCCAAATCAGTGCGGCCGTGCAGATCAGCCAGCACCCCGCCACAGGTGTAATGCGCAGCAGGTACCACCGGGATCGGTTGTTTTGAAATGTCGATGCCAAGCTCCAGGCAGCGCGCATAGATGTTGGGAAAGTGCTCTTGCAAAAAGCTCAGTGGCTGGTGCGAGATGTCCAGATAGACACAATCAAAACCGCCTTTTTTCATCTCAAAGTCAATCGCACGCGCCACCACATCACGCGGTGCCAGTTCGGCGCGAGCGTCATGATGCGGCATGAAGCGGGTGCCATCGGGCAGCAGCAATCTGCCGCCTTCGCCGCGCACGGCTTCGCTGATCAGGAACGACTTGGCGTGCGGGTGGTACAGGCAGGTGGGATGGAATTGGATAAATTCCATGTTTTGAACCCGGCAGCCAGCGCGCCAGGCCGCCGCAATGCCGTCGCCGGTGGCCGTGTCAGGGTTGGTTGTGTACAGATAAACCTTGCCTGCGCCGCCGGTCGCCAGAATGGTCTGGGGCGCCTGAAAGGTCAGCACTTCGTCGGTCGCCTCGTCCAGAGCGTACAGACCCAGGCAACGTTGCTCGGGCAGGCCGAGTTTGTTACCGGTGATCAAGTCCACCAGGGTGTGATCTTCAAACAGCGTGATGTTGGGGGTCTGCTGAACGCGCTCAATCAGGGTGCGTTGCACTGCTGCGCCAGTGGCATCGGTCACGTGCACGATGCGTCGGGCACTGTGACCGCCTTCGCGGGTCAGGTGCAGATGCCCGTCTTCCTCGGAAAATGGCACGCCCATGGTTTGCAGCCAGGCAATCGCCCTGGGCGCGTTTTCAACCACAAATCGGGTTGCCGCCAAGTCGCACAGTCCGGCACCGGCAATCAGGGTGTCATCGACATGCGCCTCAAAACTGTCGTCCTTGCTCCAGACCGCAGCAATCCCACCCTGAGCCCAGCCGCTCGACCCTTCCGAGACAGCGCGCTTGGTTATTACCGCCACCTTTTTGTCAGTGCTTAGCAGCAGTGCGGCACTCAACCCCGCTAGGCCGCTGCCAACAATCAGCACATCAAAGGTCAGTGGTGCCGAGGGTCTCGGGGCAATTGCGGGTGTTGAATTCATGGTTTTCCCTTGGTGGGGTTATGACGGTGTATAGGCCAGGCGCACATAAATAGGCGCAAACGCCTCGGCCTGGGTGATCTCAATCAGGGTTTCTTTGGCCAGTTCCAGCATGGCGATGAAGGTGACCACCAACACCGGTCTGCCTTTGCATGTGTCAAATAGGGCTTCAAATTCAATAAAACGTCGGCCTTGCAATTTTTTCAGAACCATGCTCATGTGCTCGCGCACAGAGAGCTCTTCGCGGGTAATTTTGTGGTGCTGCACCAGCTTTGCACGACCGAGAATTCCGGCCCACGCCTCTTGTAGATCGACCACACTGACTTCCGGAAAACGAGGTTGCAGCGATTGTTCGATATACACCTGGGCCTTGAGGAAATCGCGTCCAAACTGAGGCAGGGCGTTGAGCCGTGCAGCGGCCAGTTTCATTTGCTCGTATTCCAGCAGGCGTCGCACCAGTTCGGCGCGCGGGTCTTCGGCTTCCTGGCCAGGCGCAACCTGCCTGGGGGGCAACAACATGCGCGATTTGATCTCGATCAGCATGGCCGCCATCAGCAGATACTCGGCCGCCAGTTCCAGGTTGCGGTGGCGTATTTCTTCCACATAGCTCAGATATTGGCGGGTCAATCCGGCCATGGGAATATCCAGGATATTGAAGTTTTGCTTGCGGATCAGGTACAGCAGCAAGTCCAGCGGCCCTTCAAAAGCCTCTAGGAAGACTTCCAACGCATCAGGCGGGATGTACAGGTCGTGCGGCATGGAAAACAAGGGTTCTCCATACAAGCGAGCCACTGCAACCTGGTCGACCACCGTGGGCATGCCCGCTTCCTCAGTCGTACCCCAGGAGAGCAGCGTGGCGCTGTCAACCATGTGATTTATATGCTATAAAATTAATAGCCTCTTATGCTTCAAGCACAAGGGCTAGGAGCCTAGAACGCTATTCTTTACTGTCGTTGAGATAGACGTATGGTTTTTGTGCCACCTCAGCGGCGCGGTACTCGCTCCAGGCTTTTCGATCAACGTTTTTATCCCAAAGCAGTTCAAGTCCCTGGCGTTGGCCCGCTTCAACTCCGGGGTTTTTGGCTTTCAACTCGTTGAGAAACAACGTGGCTTCGGATGTGTAGTAAGGGCGATGAAAAATGTACATATTTGGAACCTCTTGGCGGTATTTTAGCGGCCTGCTTAGTTTACCCACTGCGCTGTCAGGCGGCGTAGTCAAATTGTTTCCCGGTTCAGCCATGCCGATGGCGTCACTGTAAGACCATCTCGTAAATATGCGTTTGCTTCGGTGTTACACCCTGTCCCGGCTTATCAATCAACGGAGGGTGTTTATGAATAGAGTTTTTGTTGCAGCAGTTGCTGTATTTTTGAGTTTGTTGGTATTTCATTTGCCGGCACAAGCGCAGACAGGACCACCTGTGAATGCCTATTTGAGGGAAGCGGTCAACCTGATACCGATTCCGGGCGTTCAGGGCGCGGTGAGTGATATGTTCGCCAGCCTTAAACCCATGCCCGGGGGCGGTTATGTAGCCAGGAAGACCATTGCCAGCACCCCGCTGCAACTGTATGTTTATGGTGACAGCGACCGGCAAGCGATTTTTCTGGTGGTCAATGCCAAAGTCAGCATGCCTGCTGTGTTCAACAGCAAGGCATGGCGACAGTTTGCAGGGAGTTCTCTGATCGACCCGATTTTTTCCTTGGCTACGATCGATTTCACCCTGCAAACGAAAGACATGCCGTCCGACTTTCAGCAGACCATTGCCAACAGCTACTTCAATGTGGATTCGCTGGATTTCAAAAGCGGCTTTCAGGTTGCAACTAAAGTCAGCATCAGTGGCATCATGAAGACGGCCCTTGAGGTTGGTATGGGTCTGCCGGCGCAGAATTGGACGATGCGCGCGGGTGTCTCGCTGCCAACTCCGACCGACCGCTCCGGCCAAGCGGCTCTTGCCACATCCATACTGGCAGACCTGAAAAACTTTAACCCCAAAGACTTGCCGGAATTTTATGTTGAACTCCAGCCAGCTCCAGGCACCATCATCAACGGCCCACTCGGCATGAATGGCTTGAAACTGTCAGATTCAACGTTTTTTGCCAACAACCAGGGTGCGATTGGGTACAAAGGAAATTTCATCATACCGAGTGGCAAAAAATTCATCAGCTTTTTTGAAACACCAATTGCACCCTCAGGTGCCCTGGACTTGCTTGACTTCAAATTTGGCCTGGCTGCCCAATCCATCACCTTGGAAGAGTATGTCAATTTGGGGTTGTCCATGAATTCGCCCAAGCTGCCTGGGGGTAGCTTCTTGAAGAACATTGCTCAGGTTCGGGACAAGCTCGCGCTGGTAACCAAGCCCTTGTCCGTGTTCCAGTTGCGCAATCCCATGCCAGTGCCTGAATACACCTTTGGCGACAAAAACAAGCCGTTCCCACCCCTGAGCGCTTTCAATATATTGGTACTTGGGCCGATGGCTACTGAGGATGACGACAGTTGCACCAAACCTGCAGATGGCGTGGCTCAAGCGATTCTTGGCAGCGATTGCAAAGTCAGAGGCCCCTTGCTCAAGCTCGTCGGCAACGCCACCGTACTTGGCTTGGAAGTGGGCAGTATGAAAGTTCTGATGAACGAAAATGGCTTGTCCAGTCAAGCCAGCGCCGGGTTGATGCTCAAACTGGGGCCACTTGGCAAGCAGGGCATTTCCATGGCGTCCAAGGCCAGGGTGACGAAGAATGTCCAGTCCATTGAAATGAAGGGAAATTTTCTTGGACGCGTGCTGACAGCTAGCCTGGATCCAAATCAGCTGATGGTGCGCAGTCCGGCCACTTGCCTGACACCGTTTGCAATTTCTATGGATGCGCCCATTCAGGCCAATGTCAACTTGGCTGGCTTGCTTGACAGTCTTCCAGGGGTGAATGTTGACCCAACCCAGATCACTGGATGTTACGGTGAAGATCTGAAGAAAGCCCTTCAGTGGGTTAGCAGCACGGGCCAGGGACTTGGTGGCTACACTGCCAATGCCGCTAACGCCGAGTTGAAAAAGATAGACGACGCTGCCAAAGCTGAATACAACCGAGTGAAGGATGTCGCTCGTGACTCAGCCCAAAAATTGACCAATGATGCTGCCAAAGCTTTTGCCGATGCTGGTAACTGGTTTAAGCGCATTGGCAAGAAGAAGCACAAAAAAGGTCCTGACAACAAGTTCGCGGCATCGGTATTTGACTGGGACTACTATTACGATGCAAGACCTGATGTCCTCAAAGCAGGCGTTGATCTGGCCACGCATTGGAGAAATTCGGGTTTCAATGAGGGCAGTCCAGGCAGTTTTGAATTTAGCGCTGCATACTACCTTGGACGCTATCCTGATCTGATGCAGTACTGTAAAGGAGGCTATGCCTGTGCCCTCGATCATTGGCTGTTTCATGGAATCGATGAGGGTCGACAAGGTAGCCCGGGCTTCAATGTGATGGCTTACCTCAATCGTTATCCCGATCTCCAAAAGGCGTTTGGCAATAGAAACTATTCCGATGCACTGAATCACTGGCTGACCTATGGCAAAGACGAAGGTCGCGTCGGTTCGCCATAGTCAAAGGTTCCGGTAAGTTGCTGTTACCCCCACCTGCATTGCAATGGGTTGCGGGCTGGGGGCAGACCAAATTGACTTAACCGTCGGACTAGCCCAAACCAATCGGCGCCGGTGCCCGCGAGACGATTTGCGTGAACAGGCGGTCATAAATAGGGTCACGCGGGTACTTTCCGCTTAGTGGGTCGCAGTTGCTGGCAAAGGCGGCATCAAGCTCTTTCCAGTCGGCCTCACCGAGTACTTTGATGGCTGCCGGCAGAATCACGGTTTCTTCCAGGCGCATGTGCTCCAGATAGAACTGCAGGTATTTTTTGGCCGCCTGATCGAAAGTGGCGTGCCGGGTGTCGCCCAGAAGTTCCCAGGCCAGCAGCAGATATTGCAGCTCGCGCACCGCCGATTCACCTTTGGCATGATCCAGGTCCAGCCGGGCAATCAGCGGTTGGGTTTCGGGTGCCAGTCGAGCCACGGGGGGAAACAGCAACTCGGATTCCTTGGGGTGATGCAGCCGCTCCGGAAATTCGTCAATGTAGAACAGCATCGCGCGCATCACGGCAAATGATTCTTTGGGGTCATTGCCCAGACCTCGTGCCACCATCATGCCAAATGAACGCAGCATCGCCGCCAGTGTGGTGTGCTCGTCGTGAATGATTTGAATGCTCTCATGCACCATGGTGTTTCTCCTGTGGCTGATTTAATGTGGGAGTGACCGTGCAATCAGCCGATCTGCGAATGCTTGCCATGGTGCATCGGTGGGCAGGTCATCAAAGATGCCAGCGGCGCTTTGCTGAGCGACCCAGTCGTGTTTTTCGGCAATCGCTGCCGCCATCCAGGGCTCAAACCCGGCTTCACGCACGGTGTTGGCAGCCTCGCGCATTTCTTGGGCCCGGCGTTTGCCGTGCTTGGCGACGCGGCTGAAAAAATAGGCCCCAGTCTTTTCCCAGTCAATTGACGGAAAAGTTTCAGTCAAGGTGGGGATCATGTGGGCTTCGACACCATATTTACGCGCGGTGCTGTAACTCTCAATGACCAGAGCCTCCAGGCCCTTGATCATCACGCTGCGGCACATTTTGATGGCGCTGGCTATGCCAATCTGGTTGGCGACAGCGCGGACATCCATGCCCAAGGGGCACAGCCTTTCGGCCAAGGATTGTGCTTGAGCGCCACCCAGTAGCATCGGCACGCGGATGCCGTAGGGCGGCACCGAGGTCATGACCCCGGCTTCAACATAAATGGCGCCAGCTGCTTCGATGATTTGCGCGCATTGCTGCTTGGTGCCGGGAGAGGCTGAGTTGAGATCCAGAAACACGGTGCCAGGGCGAATCACTGGCGCTGCCGCCTGCGCCACCGCCAGCGTGTTGGCAGCGGTCACCGCCGAAATCACAAAATCGCACTGGCTGCACAATTCGTGGACGGAACTGCTCGCCATAACTCCTGCCTGCCTGGCGTGGCCGAGTTCGGCATCGCGCAGCGCTGGTGCACTGGCCTCGGCAAATTTCAAATCCCATGTGCAGACAGTCTTAAAGCTGCTTTTGAGTTCAAGGGTAAATATCTTGCCAACCTCACCATAGCCCACCATGCCCATGTGCTCGAGTTGCATGCAATGCTCTCCTGAAATCTTCGACAGTTGCTTATTGTTGGGGTATTTTGGCGCGTTGAATAACCTCGCCCCAGCGCTTGGTTTCGCTGACCAGCAACTCAGACGCCTGCTCGGGTGTGCTCAGGCGCGCCTGCACATTGAGGTCATGTAATTTTTTCTTCACGTCGGGTGCGTTCAGGGCTGCAGCAATGTCTTTGTTCAGACGAGCTATCACGTCCTTTGGGGTCTTGGCTGGGGCGGCCAAGGCGTTCCAACTGGAAGCGATAAAGCTTGGCAAGCCGCTTTCTTTGGCGGTGGGTACATCAGGAAGTATGGCAGCGCGGTTCTCACCCGTCACAACCAGGGCGCGCAGGGCTTTGTCGTTGATCTGCGGCATTACCGGGCCCAGTATCTCTACTGCGGCATCAATTTGCGCACCACGCAAAGCGGTGATCACGGCCGGCGTTCCGTTGAACGGGACAATTTGCAGATCCACATTGGCACTGGTTTTGAACAGTTCAGCGGCCAGGTTTTGCGTGCTGCCGATGTTGATGCTGCCGATATTAAGCTTGCCCGGATTGGCACGGGCATAGCTCAACAATTCGCCGAACGTCTTGAATTTTGAATCTGCCGGCACCACTACGGCAATGTCAAAGTAGCCCAGGGTCGAGATCGGTGTGAAATCGCGCACGGCGTCATACGGCAGCGACTTGAACAAACCGGCACTGACGGCGGTGGCATTCGACATCAGCAGCAGGGTGTGCCCATCGGGCACCGATTTAGCGACCGTGTCACTGGCGATAACACCGCCCGCCCCTGGTTTGTTGTCAATGATCACACTTTGTCCCAAGGATTCGGTGAGCCTGGCACCGACGATGCGGGCGGTCAGATCCGCTACGCCGCCAGCGCCAAAGGGCACCACGATCTTGATGGGCTTGCTGGGGAAGGTTTGTGCCGAGGCTGCGTGCAGCATCACCAGGGCGGTCAGCAATGTGCTGAGCAAGGGTTTTAACATCATCCGTGTTCCTTCAATAAATTTGTAAGCAAATAGCCATCCAAGGCTTATTCATCAAGCACTAGAAGCTATCTAATAGATAGCTATTTGTGGCTTAGCGTGCGACCCCTAGCAGCCTATCCAGCAGCTCTGGTTGTTCTTGCAGACTGCTGGCGCTACCGGAATACACCACCGTGCCGCGGTCCAGTACCGCAGCGGTGTCGGAAATCGCCAGAATCGCCTGCGGGTGCTGCTCGACGATGATGGCTGACAAGCCTTCGTCGCGGGTCACGCGCCGGATGGCGCGCAGCAACTCCTGCACGATGATGGGAGCGAGACCTTCGCAGGGTTCATCCAGCAGCAGCAGGGTCGGGTTCAGTACCAGGGCGCGACCCAAAGCCAGCATTTGCTGCTCACCACCGGAAAGTTGTGTGCCCAGGTTATTGCTGCGCTCGGCCAAACGTGGAAACAAGGTGTACACCCGCTCGGGTGTCCAGGGTTTGGCAGACCGGCCGACGCGGGCGGGGCGCGCTACTGCAGTCAGGTTTTCATGCACGGTGAGCGACTTGAAAATATTACGTTCTTGCGGTACCCAGCCAATGCCGACAGCGGCTCGTTCATGCGATGGCAGGCTGTGCAGTGCCCGCCCACCCAGCATGATGCTGCCGCCGTGCTGGCGGGTGGCTCCGGCCAGGGTGTTGATCAAGGTCGTTTTGCCGGTGCCGTTGCGTCCGAGCAAGGCCAGTGTCTGGCCTTCACCCAGGGTAATCGAGATGTCGTTCAGCACCACCGCTTCACCGTAGCCGGCGCTCAAGGCCGCTACTTTGAGGAGTTCAGCCATGAGGTGTCTCCGAGCGTTTGATCTGGGCGTGGTCATTGATTTCATCACCATGGCCCAGGTACACGGCCTTGACCTGCGGGTCGTGGGCAATCTGTTCAGGATCGCCCTCGGTGAGTACGGTGCCGTTAACCAGCACCGTCATGCGCTTGGCAAAACTAAAAACCAGGTCCATGTCGTGTTCGATCAGCAAAATAGAAACATCAGCAGGCAGCGCCGCCACGGTTTGCAGCAGTTCTTCACGCTCACCTGCTGGCACACCAGCCACTGGCTCATCCAGCAACAACACCTGTGGCTCGCACGCCAGGGCGATTGCAATCTCAAGCAAGCGCCGTTTGCCGTAGGCCAACACGCGGGTTTCCTGCGACATCACACCGGTCAGGTGAAATTGCTCCAGCAATTGCTCGCAGCGCTCAGTCACGTCCCGGCGCAGGCCCAAAGCCTGCCACCACTTACCACCCAAGCCCTGCTGTTGCGAGACCGTCATGGCCAGCGTTTCGAGCGGGGTCAGGGTGTCAAACAACTGATTGATCTGAAAGGTGCGAACCAGACCGCGCCGCACCCGTTGGTAGGGGGCCAGGTGAGTAATGTCTTGCCCTTGCAAGGTGATTGTTCCGGCGGTAGGTTGCAAAACACCGGTCAACAGATTGATGAGCGTGGTCTTGCCGGCGCCATTCGGGCCGATCAAGGCATGGCGCGCGCCCTTTTGTAAATCCAAGGTAACGTTGTTGGTGGCAGTGATGCCGCCAAAGCGCATCACCAACCCCTGCGCCGACAGTACCGTGTTGTCGCTCATGGCTTACCTCCACGGCGGGCACCAGCGACCCAGGTCCAGGGGCGAATCAGGCGTTCCCGGCCGACCAGCACCAGTACCACCAAAAACAGCCCAATCCAAAAAGTCCAGTACTGCGGGGTGATGCTGGAGAGTGCATCCTGCATCAGCTTGAACACCACAGCACCGGCAATACCACCGTAAAGCCAGCCCACGCCACCAATGACCAGCACCAGCATGACATCGGCCGAGCGGTGAAACTCAAACACATCGAGCGAGGCAAAGCCCGTGGTTTGTGCCAGCAGAGCACCGGCTACGCCTGCCAATCCAGCGGCTACGGTATAGACCACGGCGATTTGGCGGTTCACCGGAATTCCGATCGCCATAGCGCGCAGGCGGTTGTCGCGAATGGCTTTGAGGGTGGCACCAAAAGGTGAATTGACAAAGCGGCGGGTCAACACAAAT